>NZ_CANSHK010000006.1:0-88336 GCF_947646745.1 uncultured Methylovirgula sp.
ACGCGCGGCCGCGACACCTACATCACGACCGAAGTCGGCCAGCATCAGATGTGGGCCGCGCAGCATTTCCATTTCGACGAGCCGAACCACTGGATGACCAGTGGCGGCCTCGGCACGATGGGCTATGGCCTGCCGGCAGCGATCGGCGTGCAGATGGCGCATCCGCATGCGCTCGTCGTCGATATCGCCGGCGAAGGCTCGATCCTGATGAACATTCAGGAGCTTTCGACCGCGGCGCAATATCGCCTGCCGGTCAAAGTCTTCATCCTCAACAATGAATATCTTGGCATGGTCCGGCAATGGCAGGAGCTGTTGCACGGCGGGCGCTATTCGGAAAGCTATTCCGAGGCGCTGCCGGATTTCGTCAAGCTCGTCGAATCCTTCGGCGGCCACGGCATCCGCTGCTCGGACCCGGCCGATCTCGATGCCGCCATTGCCGAGATGATCGAGACGCCGAACATGGTCGTGTTCGATTGCCATATCGACAAGACCGAGAATTGCCTGCCGATGATCCCGTCGGGCAAGGCGCATAACGAGATGATCCTGCCGGACACGGAGGAAGCGATCAGCGATGTGATCGACGACGCCGGCAAGATGCTCGTTTGAGATTGAGATGGCTGACATGAATGCCCCGACCGCGCCGCTTTCGCCTTATTCTTCCGCACTCGGCACCGAGAATGTCGAGACGCATACATTGTCGATCGTCGTCGACAACGAGCCGGGCGTGCTGGCGCGCGTGGTTGGTCTCTTCTCCGGCCGCGGCTACAACATCGAAAGCCTGACGGTGGCCGAGGTCGCGCATGCTGAACACCTGTCGCGTATTACCATCGTCACGTCGGGTCCGGCTGCCGCGATCGAGCAGATCGGCCATCAGTTGAACCGGCTCGTGCCGGTGCATAACGTCAAGGACCTGACGCTGAGCGGCAACGCGATCGATCGCGAACTCGCGATGATCAAGGTCTCAGGCACCGGCGTCGCGCGCGAGGAAGCGCTGCGGCTCGGCGAAATTTTTCACGCCCATGTCATCGACACGACGACGCAATCCTTCGTCTTCGAATTGACCGGCAGCGCATCGAAGATCGACGAATTCGTCGAACTCATGCGGCCACTCGGCCTTGTCGAGGTCGCCCGCACCGGCGTCGCCGCGATGACGCGCGGCAAGGAACCGACTTAAGTTTCTTTATCAACTCCAATGGCCGCGGCGCGGCCCATCAACCGGGAAAGACCATGCGCGTTTATTATGATCGTGATGCCGACCTTAACCTCATCAAGGGCAAGAAGGTCGCAATCATCGGCTATGGCAGCCAGGGCCATGCTCATGCGCTGAACCTGCGCGATTCGGGCGTCAAGGATGTGATCGTGGCGCTGCGCGAAGGCTCAAGCTCGGCCAAGAAGGCCGCGGCCGAAGGCCTGACGGTCAAGTCCGTCGCGGAGGCCGCGAAGGTCGCCGATGTCGTCATGGTGCTGACGCCGGACGAATTGCAGAGCGACATCTATCGCGAGCATCTCGCGGGCAATCTCAAGGAAGGCGCGGCGCTCCTCTTCGCGCACGGCCTCTCGATTCATTTCAATCTCATCGAGCCGCGCAAGGACCTCGACGTGCTGATGGTGGCGCCGAAGGGCCCCGGCCATACGGTGCGCTCGGAATATAAGCGCGGCGGCGGCGTCCCCTGTCTCATCGCCGTGGCGCAAGATGCGACCGGCAATGCGCACGATCTCGCGCTGTCCTATGCCTCAGCGATCGGCGGCGGCCGCGCCGGCATCATCGAGACGACCTTCCGCGAGGAATGCGAGACCGATCTCTTCGGCGAGCAGGCGGTACTTTGCGGCGGCCTCGTCGAATTGATCCGCAATGGTTTCGAGACGCTGGTCGAAGCCGGCTATGCGCCGGAAATGGCCTATTTCGAATGCCTGCACGAAGTGAAGCTGATCGTCGACCTCATCTATGAGGGCGGCATCGCCAATATGAATTATTCGATCTCGAACACTGCCGAATATGGCGAATATGTCTCGGGCCCGCGCGTCATCACCCCGGCGACCAAGGCCGAGATGAAGAAAATCCTGGCAGACATCCAGACCGGCCGCTTCACCCGCGATTGGATGCTGGAGAACAAGGTCAACCAGACCTCGTTCAAGGCGAGCCGCGCCCGCTCGCAGGCGCATCCGATCGAGCAGGTCGGCGCCAAGCTGCGCGCGATGATGCCCTGGATCGGCGCCAACAAGCTGGTCGACAAGGACAAGAACTGATCAGGGCAGAATCGGGCGCGGCCGCTCTGGCCGCGCCGATAAGGCTTTAACCAGCCTCTGCCGGTTCGGCACCAGGCGGCCAGGCAGCGCGGCGAGCGGCGCGACAGCCGCCATGGCGTCTTAACCATTCATAAACTTTGTCATCGTTCTGCAACACAACTTGAGATAAGTTTGGGTTGCGTCCGGGTTGGCACACATCTGCCGGAAAGCGCTCAATTTTTTGGTGGTGAAGGAAACGGCCCTTGCGTCCCCGTGGGGCCGTTTTCCTTATCCGGCCTTCTTTGGCCGGAGCAGAAAGACGCCGGGCGGCGCGCCACGATGCCGTGGATCGGCGCCAATAAGCTGGTCGACAAGGAAAAGAACTGATCAGGGCAAGCGCCAGGCGCGGCCACTCTGGCCGCGCCGATAAGGCTTTAACCAGCGTGTGCCGGTTCGGCGTCCGGTGGCCAGGGCAGGGCGGCGAGCGGCGCGACGGCGGCCAATATATCCCGCGCGGCGGCGACATGCGCCGGGTTTGAAACAGAAAAAGGCTCGTCGGTTGCCGCCATCAGCAGACCGCCGTTGGGCCTGCGCTCGACAATTGCGCTCGCGGGCGGCGTGATCAAATGCGCGAAGCGCGGCCCGACATAGGAAATCCATGCGAGACGGTAATAAGACGGTCTCCGCCCGAGTTCCATGAGGTCGTGGGAATAGGCCGTGCCCCACATGGCATCGAAGGTTTCGGCTGTTGCGAGGACGGCGCCTTTAAAAATCGGAAAAGTGATGATGGCCGGATCTGGATCAACGTACCAGTCCGTTGAAATGCGCACATCGTTGGTGATGAGGTCCGAATCGGACCAGCAGCCGCCGTGCACGTCGATGCTCAGCCCGCGAGGCTCGTGTTCGATCGAATTATAGACATAAAACCTGTAACCGTAGATCGGTTCGGGGTCTCCATCGTCGCCCCGCGAGATTTTTGCCGCGATCTCCGCGGGCAATTCACGCTTGATCTCCTCAAATGCCACGGTCTGATCGTCTTGGTCGGTCCAGAGCCAATGGTCAAAAATCGGATCGACCGCCTTCAGCCGATCGAGCAAATCGAGGAAGCGTCCGGCCAGCGCCGCGGGCGTCTCGCGCCGCGGCCCCCAAAAGGCTTTTGTCGCGAAGTTGTTTCTTATACGGAGTTTCGAATTTTGACTGCTCATTAGAAACCACTCCATATAATTTCTGACGTGCCCGTTCCTTCCGGGGTATAAAAAATCCGAACCTTGGATAGAAAGCCTGCCTCATGGGTATGTTGCAGCGTGACGGCCGTATCTTGGCTGCGCCAGTTCCCGGCACCAGCGCAGACATTCTGCAAGGCGCTATCGCCCAAAATGTCGAACTCGGCAGCACTATCAGCACCGACGAACACAAGTCCTATCACGGCTTACGCTTCGGCTATGAACATGGCGTCGTCACGCATAGCGCCAAAGAATACGTGCGCGGCAAGCACCACGTGAACTCTCTCGAAAGCCATTGGTCGCTGTTCAAGCGCGCCGTCAAAGGCACGCATGTCCACATTTCGTCAAAGCACGCTTGGAAATACGTGAGCGAATTTAGTTATCGCCGGAACATGCGGCAGTCGCATTGGGCGATGTTTAACCTTCTCGTTCACGCTTTTGCGCTGCCGCGCCTAGAAGAGAATTGAAATCCTCTCGGTGACGTGGGTTCTTTTCGTCGCCTGATTCGCCGAAAGCGTTCGATTCCGGCTCAGGATCGTTCCTAGAGGCGCGATCTTTCTCTGCGGCCTCTTCTCTCCTGCGCCTCTTTTCCTTAAAGACCGGCTTGTTGATCAAGGGCCAAATCTCCCATGCTGGCACTGTGACTGCGACACTATTGGGAATTTTTAGCCTATCGCCTTCCTTGAGGGCTACATCCGCCCCTTCGGCCGAGACTAATTTTTCGACCTCAATTATTTTTACGGGGTCGTGGAACTGCGCGGAGTGAACTCCAAGTAACTTAATGAACGCATTGTTATGCAATTTTTGCTGGCGTTTATAATATTGCTCAGACGCATACATATCTTCGTGCCAGCGAGATAAAAGGCCTGATATTGGCGGTGGGTCCTCGTGAATACCGAACGCAATATCCCGAATGTCGCCCTCAGGCGTTCGATAAACAAAAACCGGCGAACCTGAAAAGCCAGGGCGCGACCGCATATCGAACAGGTGCGACGGCCGCCTTACACCATTCCCTTGACGGATTGGCTCTTTATCATCCGCCAAGAGACTTATGTTGCCAAATTTCGCAGCAACTAGGTTGTGAGTTTTCCCAGGAAGATCGGCGAACAGCCCCAACATAAAGCCGTCTTCGCCAATACCTAGTTCTACCCCTTCAATAAAGCGCTTTGTGCCTAGCATTTCAGGGACCAGTGCCGATACGGAGTCTTCCTGAAGGCTCAAAAGATCGGTCACATCGGCTGCGGCGAGATCGTCGCCAGAATCAGATTTTTCCCAATCGCTAGGCTCAATGTCGATTGGGCGGCTTTTGCCTTCCTCCGCTGAATTTACCCGAATCGCATGCGTATCAATGGCGACGTGATGGCACGTCACGGCATATACATGGGTGACATCTACGAAGAGGTCGCTAGGTATCGCAACAAAGACCCCCGAACCGATTGGCTTCGTTTCCGCCGTTTTGGGATTAATGCCAAAAGCGAAAAACACCATTTTCGGCATCCACGGAGCTAAACGTGGCATCCCGATCGGCCTCCAGCCAATTATGCGCCCACCAATCCCCATGACTGGCTGAAGCTCAAAATCAGCGTCGTTAAATACTATTTCATGGCAGGGCGGCATAATTATCCACAATCACTACTTGCCGAGAAGGGATAAACCCCGCCAAACGATGTAAAGAACATAAAGTGAACATCAGTCTTACCGATCGTCGTCCCGCATAAGTCCAAAACCCCAGCCGGCTTGACCCAGTCAAAACCGCGCACATATCCGCACAGGTGCGTGCATATGCATCTATTTAAAGGGAGGACGTCATGAAAATCGAGGGTTCGGTCGCGCTGGTCACCGGCGCCAATCGCGGTCTTGGCAAGGTATTGGCCGAGCAATTGAAGGCCAAAGGCGCCAAGAAAATCTACGCCGGCGCCCGCGATCCCGCGAAAGTGGCCTATGCCGGGGTCGAGCCGGTCAAGCTCGATATCACCAGCGCCGCCGATGTTTCGGCCACCGCCAAGGCGCTGGGCGACGTCAACCTGGTGATCAACAATGCCGGCATCGCGCCGTTTTCGTCGCTCGCCGCCGACGCCTCGCTGGAGGTCGCCCGGACCGCGATGGAGACCAATTATTTCGGCACGTTGCGCGTCGCCAATGCCTTTGCGCCGATCTTGGCCAAAAACGGCGGCGGGGCGCTCGTCAACATGCTCTCGGTCTTGAGCTGGATCACTTATCCCTCGCTCGCCGCCTATTGCGCCTCGAAATCCGCCGCCTGGGCGCTGACCAATGCCCTGCGGCATGAGCTCAAAGAGCAGGGGACGCTCGTCATCGGCGTCCATGCCGGGCTGATCGATACCGATATGGCGGCCGGCGTCGATGCGCCGAAAGTCTCGCCGGAACAGGTCGCCGCGGCGATCCTCGAAGCGGTGGCCTCGGGGCGCGAGGAGGTTCTGTCGGACGAACCCTCCCGCCAGATCAAGGCGGCGCTCTCGGCTCAGCCGGGGCCTTATCTTTAAAGCCGGGTCCCGCGCACGCCGCCAAAAGTTCTATTGTCTGGACGCCGGCAGAGTCTTAGGGACTGCGGGCAACCCCGCGCTGCCGTGCGCCCAGGCGAAATCTCTTGCGCGAAATTCTCACCATCCTCGCCATCGTCCTGATCGTGATTTTGACCGCCGCTCTGGCGGTGCCCTATTTCATCGATTGGGACGCCGAGCGCAGCCTGGTCGAAGCGCAGCTGTCCAATCTGACCGGCGCCGCGGTCAAAATCCGCGGCGGCATCGATCTCAAGCTGTTGCCGACGCCCTATCTGCAGCTGGCCGATGTCGAACTCGCCGCGCCCGCCTCGGGGACCGACGTCAAGGTCGCGGAACTGCATCTCGAACTGGCGCCGACGGCGCTGTTGCGCGGCGAAGTCGATTTCGTCGAGGCGCGGTTCGTCGCGCCGCAAATCAAGCTGCGCTTGCAAAACGATGCTCTGCCGCAATGGCGGCCGCGGCACGGCTTCACCGGGCAGATGAGCTTCGAGCGCATCTCGGTCAAAGACGGCAGCCTCGTCCTCGACGACCCGGCGGCCAAGCGCGCCTATCATTTCGACAACATCAATCTCTCGGCCGAAGCCGACGCTTTGACCGGGCCGTTCCGCGCCGACGGACGGTTTGACATGGGTGGCGCGCCGACCGCCTTCCGCTTCTCGACCGGCGCGCGCGAGGGCGCGAAACTGCCGGTGAAGCTGATCTTCGATCAGAATGCGCTGCACCCGAGCGCCGATCTCGACGGCAGCCTAATCTTTCATCCGTCGGCGAGCGCATTCTCCCTGCCGGACGTGACCGGCACGCTGCATCTTTCCGGCGCCCGCGCGTTTGACGTGCCCTGGCAGGCAAGCGGCACGCTCGAAGCGGGGCTGCGCAAGGGGCGTCTCTCCAATCTCGAGGTCCAGTTCGGCGATGATCTCGCCGCGACGCTCGACGGCAGCGCGGACTTCGACCTCGGCGCGACGTTGCGCGCGACGATCAAATTGAAAGCGCAGCAGCTCGATTTCGACCGGTTGCTGACCGTCAAGGATGCGCCGGTGCCGATGCAGCGGCTGCGCGCGGCCTTTACGGCGATTGCGGCAGGGCCGAGCGCGACCTTCTTCGGCATGCCGCTGACGTTTGATCTTTCTGCCGGCACGATCATTCTCGGCCGCGATGCGCTGACGGGTGTCTCGGCCATGGTGTCGGCCACGGCGCCGCAAACGGACGGCTTACGCTTTTCCGCCGAAGGTCCCGGCGGTGCGCATGTCGCGCTCGATGGCCGGCTTGAGACCGGCAGCGCCCCCGTCTTTCAAGGGCATGTCGATGCCGGCGCCGACGATGTCTCGCGCTTTCAGGATTGGCTGTCGGCCAGCCTGCCGGAGTTGGCGCGTCCCGATCTGCCGCCCGCATCCGTTGCGCTCGATGGCGACGCCAATATTTCGCAGGTCGGCGCTGTCGGCAGCGGTCTGATGCTGCATCTCAATGGCTCGGTGCTGACCGGCACGCTCGCCTATACGAAGAAAATCGGCACCGAGCGGTCGCGTCTCTTTGCCGATCTTTCGGCCCAACGGCTCGAATTGCCGGGCCTGCCGGATCTGCCGAACCTGCTGGCCCAGACGGGCGATATGGATCTTGCGCTGCGCTTCGATGCGCGCTCGGTGAAGCTCGCGGGCTCTAAAGCCGGCGCCATCGAAACCGGGCAAATCCAGTTCGACTTCGCCAAGACGGGCCCGGCGTCGGAACTCAAGAGTTTGACGATCAGTGGCTTCGACGGTGCCAATGTGACGGCGAGCGGCCATTGGCGCGATGCGGGGGGCGGCGAATTGGCGCTTCAGCTCGACGCGCCGCATGCCGGCGAAATCGCCAGCCTCGTCGCCCATCTCGCACCCGGCGCGGAGACGGATTTCGTCGCCGCGCACAGCAGCGAATTCTCGCCGATGCATCTGTCGCTCGCGTTGAAAGGCGATGGCGGCGCGGCAAAGGCCAATCTCACCGGTCTCGACGCTGCGGGCACCGCCGGCGCGACGCAATTCCTCGCCCGTGCAACGCCGGCGCCGGGCCATGGTCTCGATGTCTCGGCCCGTGCCGAGTCGCCCGACGCCCGCGCCTTGCTGCGGCAATTGGGGTTCAAGACCTTTCCGGGCAAGAAACTCGGCGCAGCGACAATCAGCGCGACGGCGCAGGGTGCGCTCGACCATCTCCAGTCGCGGGTTTCGGCTTCGCTTGCCGGGGCGACGCTTGATTTTGAAGGCGGTGTCGCGCAGGCGGACAAGGCGCCGCACGCCGCCGGTACGCTCAAGATCGCCAGCGCCGATCTGGCAGAGCTCTTGCGCGCCATCGGCCTCGCTGATCCCAATCTGCAACGCGCTCTGCCGCTCGACCTCAGCGCTGCCTTGGAAGCGGGCGGCGACGGCCTCCTGCTCAAGGCGCTCACCGGCACCTGTGCCGGCAACAAGATCGCCGGCTCGCTCAGCTATGCCCCGGACCGCGGCGTCACCGGCACGCTCGAAACGGACCGGCTGGCGCTCGGCGCCTTGCTGCAATTGGCGCTGGGGCCGCCGCGTCCGGCAAAGCCTGGCGCGCTCTGGTCCGACGTGCCGTTCGCCGCGCCGGTCACGCTGCCGCCGGCGCTCGTCGCCTTGCATGCCGGCACGTTCAGCATCGCGCCGACGATCGATGCCCATGACGCCGATTTCGATCTATCGCTGGCCGGCGGCCAGATCGGCCTGCAACATTTTTCGGCGAAGCTCGGCGAGGGCCGCCTCTTCGCCGATCTCACCTTGCAGCGCGACGGCACAACCGCTGCGGCCGCGGGCCATTTGAGCCTGGATGATTATGCGCTCGACCTGCCGACGGCGCGCGCCCGCGTCTCGGGAAAATTCGATTTCGCCGGCACAGGTCAAAGCGCCCATGCGCTTGTCACCGGGCTCGCCGGCTCCGGCGCGCTCAATTTCAAGGACATTTTGCTGATGCGCAGCGATCCGAGCGCGCTGGCGCAGGTCTTGAGCGATGTCGACGAAGAGCGCTTAAGCATCGACGAGACCGAGATCGATCGGGCTTTGTCCGACGCGTTCGACCGGCATGCGCTTTCGGTCGACGCGGCGGACTTCGATGCCGGACTGGCGGCGGGCGTGTTGCGCCTCACCGGCAAGGCGTCGACGCCGGTGGGCGGCAATTCCGACGTGATGCAGCAGACGCAGGCGGCGTTCGATCTGCGCAATCTTTCGCTCGATCAAAGCAGCGTCCTGACGCTCACGGCACTGCCGCGGAACTGGACCGGCGCACCGCCGCAGGTCGCCGTCGAATGGAGCGGTCCGCTCGATCATCCGCTGCGCAATCTCGATGCGTCGAGCTTCGTCAATGCGCTCGCGGCACGCGCCATTGCGCGCGAGACGGCGCGCATCGAGGCGCAGGAATTCGACGTCCACGAACATGCCGTTGCGCTGAACCGCCTGCAGGCGCTGCGCCGCCAGGAGGCCGAGAGACTGCAAGCGAGCGACGACGTGAAACATGCCGCCGAGCGCGCCCGCGAGCGCGAGGCGACGATGGGGCGGCTGCGGCAATTGCTGGCGCTGGAAAAGCAGAAGGCGCAGCCTTTGCCGATCAGCCCGGTGCCGTCATCGCCGGCCATGCCGCCCGCGGCAACGGCGCCCACGCCGGCTGCGCCGCCGCCGGCGGTTCCAGCCGATCCGAGTGCGGCCGGGCGTTATTGAGCGGTCACGCGCTCGGCCTGCCGGGCGCCAGAAACCACCGTCTCCAGGACGAAAACGCGAATGGCGGAGGAAAGATTGGCGCCGCCACGCCGCGCATCGATCTCGCCGATCAGCGCCGCAAGTGACAGGCCGCGCGCATGAGCGATCTCGCGCAAGCCGTCCCAGAACGCGTGCTCGAGTGAAATGCTGGTGCGGTGGCCGGCGATCGTGAGCGAATGTTTGGCGAGGGCCGTCGCGGCCGGCTCAGCCATTGTCGGAACCGGGTTCGGGGTCGCGGCGATGCGCATCGAGATGGCGGCGTTCGAGATCACCGGTCGCAGCCGCAAGCGCACGCTCGCTCTTGCTGACGCCGAAGCGCAGCCGGTTCTGCGCCGCCGTGTCGGCTGCCGCGGCCCGCGCCTTGGCTTTGCGCGCCCGGCGCAGATTGACGATCTCGCTCATTTCTTGCGAAAGGCGTCGATGGAGACGACCTTGGCCGGCGTGTCGGACGGCGTCTCCTCCGACTTCTGCGCGGTCTTCGCCGCGGCTTTGGCCTCTGCCGGCTTAGCGGCTTCGGCCAAGTCCGGCTGTTTCGGATTGATCTCGGCGGGTTCGCTGCCGCTGCCGCGGGGCTTGGTCTTTTCCGGCGAGGCCGGGCGCGGCGCCGGCGCTTGCGGCGCGGCAACGGCGGGTGCGGCGCCGGCCGGTTCGGTCGCCATTTCGAATTTCAGGCCGAATTCGACCGCCGGATCGAAGAAGCCGGTGACCGCATCGAAGGGGATGACCAAAATCTCCGGCTTGCGGTCGAAATTGAGCCGAACCTCGAACGCCTGCTCACCCACCGTCAAATCCCAGAATTCGTGCTGCAGGACGATGGTCATTTCCTGCGGATATCGTTCCCGCAATTTGTTCGGCACGCGCACGCCCGGGGCATCGGTGCGGAAGGCGATGACGAAATGATGATTGCCGGGCAGGCCGTCGCGGGCGGCATCGGCCAGGACGCGGCGCAAAACCGAGCGTAGCGCCTCCTGCACCAGAAGATCGTAGCGGATCAGATCGGTCGTCATTCCAATATCCCGCCCCGGGGGAAGTGGAGGCTTCTGTTGCCAGGTGCCTCCGAACCCCGCCTTGAGGGGCTAACCCCAAGGGCTTTGAATCGGTACCATTACCGCATTACGCGGCAAGGGCAACCGGAGCATAGTTGTCGTTGGCAACTATAGGTTTAGCCCGATGACGGTGGAACCATGCCGAGCGAAAGAACACCCTTTACACTCCCCGTCGAACCTATTTCGCCCCCGCCGGAACGCGCCATTGACACATGACGCGCTCTGGTGGAGGCGCCGGGTACCGCCCCCGGGTCCGAAGAGCTTATTGCGATGCCGTTTATCGCCATAGCTGCCGCAAGGCAGCGGCCCAAATATAGGCAGAGACGGGTGAATTAGAAAGTCCCAGGGCGATGGCGCGGCCAAAGTCGGAAGTTTTCCCCGAAGCTTTGCTTCAGCCGCGAAATTGGGGATGCGACCGCTTCGCCCCTTTCGCGCCGGCCACGAGAATGCGATGCGCCGAGATCAGATTCTGAATGCCGGACATAGGCCGCCCATGGACCCCGCGCCCGCCGAGACAAAGCCCGCGCCTTATAAAACGATCGGCCTTTGCCTGAGCCTCGTCGCGGCGCTCGGGCTCGCGGTCATCCTGATGACGGCGATCGCCGGCAGCGGCTATCTCGCGATCGCATTGCTGCACGGCAAGGCCGCAGCTAATGCAACGGTCGCCGCGCTCCTCGCCGCTCTTGAGGTCAACAACGAATTCGGCGTCGCGCAACTCGGGCTCGGAGCCTTTTTCTATGCCGCGGCGCTGGCCGCCATCCTTCTCATCGCGCGCTGGCGCGGCGGCAAGGATTGGCGCGGCCTCGTCGCCTGGACGCCGCCGATCTGGCCGCTTCGCGATAAAGTGCTCTGGATGCTTGCCATAGCCGGTCTCGTCTATGGCTTGGCCTCGAGCGCCGCGCTCAGCTATTTCTATCCGAAATCCGACAGCTGGCTTTTGATTCCGCGCGATCCTCGCGCCGCCGGCCTCCTGCTCGTCATGGCGGCGGTCATGGCGCCCATCGCCGAGGAGACATATTTTCGCGGCTGGATTTTCACCAGCCTGCGCGCCCGCTGGGGGCGCTGGCCGGCGATCGTGATTTCGGCGCTGCTGTTCGGCCTCGCGCATTACGAATCGACGCATCTTTATGCGCTGGCGGTGTTTCCCCTCGGGCTCGTGCTCGCGGCGCTGCGCGAACGCACCGGCAGCGCCGGGACTTCGATGCTATTTCACGCGGCGAACAATCTGATCGCCTTCCTGTCCGCCGGAATGGCCGGGAGCTGAAGGATGCGGCACCCTGAATATCAATATCTCGATCTTCTCGCCGACGTGTTGGCGCATGGCGACAGGCGCGTCGATCGGACCGGCGTTGGGACGCTCTCGCTTTTCGGCGCGCTGACGCGGTTCAATCTCGCCGCCGGCACGGTGCCGATCCTCACCACCAAGCGCGTCTATTGGAAAACGGCGATCCGCGAAATGCTCTGGTTCTTGACCGGAAAAACCAATATCCGGCCGCTGCTCGAAAATAACGTCCACATCTGGACCGACTGGCCGCTCGAGCGCTATCGCCGAGCGACGGGCGAGGCGATCGCGCAAAGCGATTTCGAGCAAAGGATCATTGCCGATGATGCGTTCGCGTCGCGCTGGGGCGATCTCGGGCCGGTCTATGGCAAGCAATGGCGCCGCTGGCTCGGCCCCGACGGCAAAGAGCATGATCAGATCGCGACTTTGATCGAGACGCTGAAGACCAATCCGGCCAGCCGGCGCATGCTGTTCCACGCCTGGAATGTCGGTGAACTCGCTGAAATGTCGCTGCCGCCGTGCCACATGGTCTATCAGTTCCATTGCACGCATGATGGCAGGCTGAGCTGCCTGCTCTTCCAGCGTTCGGGCGATCTGTTGCTCGGGTGCCCGTTCAATTGGGTCGGCGGTACGGCGCTGCTTGCGATGATTGCGCAGCAGGCCGGTCTCGTGCCGGGCGAATTCGTCTGGGTCGGCGGCGATGTGCACCTCTATCTCAATCATATCGAGCAGGCGCGAATCCAGCTGGCGCGCGAACCGCGGCCATGGCCGACCCTGCGGCTTTTGCGCATGCCGGCGAGCATCGATGATTACCGCATCGAGGATTTCGAGGTCGCGGGCTATCATCCGCACGCCGCCATCAAGGCCGATGTCGCGGTATGAGCCGCTGATCGCAATCAGCCGATGCGGCGCGCGATGATGTCCATGCCGATGCGAAGCTGCGCGCTCACCTGAAATTCAAGCGGTTCGAAGCCCCACTCGCGCAGCAGCGCATAAAGCCGCGCGCGGCCGAACATATGATAGCGGCCGATCTCGCTCCAATACGGATTGGCCGCTTGCGCGTGGAGCAGATTGAACGGCATCGCATCCATATTGGGCAGGCTCAGCACGAGCAGGCCGTCGCGTTGCAGCAGCCGGTGCGCGGCGGCGAGCCTGTCCGTGGGATCGGCGCAACGCGGCAATTGATCGTCGAGGCTGACGACACCGAAACGCCCCGGCGCGGCGAAATTTTCGATCGAGACATGGTGCGCTTCCAAGCCGAGCTGGCGCAGCGCCGCGACAGGCGCAGCCCGGCTTTCGAGGCCGACGGCCTCGAAGCCGAATTCGGCTGCGGTGAGCAGCAGCGATCCGGCGCCGAAACCGGCATCGAGCCAGGCCGTATCGCAATTGCGCAGGCCGATGTGGCGTGCCGCAGCGGCGACGAGCGGGGCTATGGCGCGGCGGCCGGCTTCCATCTCATGGCCGAAGGATGCGCCGCCAGGCGCGAGCGCCGGATCGAAATAGCCTTCGGCGAAGACGTGGTCGCAATCGTCGCAGAGGTGCCATTGCACTTGCGATGGCATGCCCGCCCGGTAGCCGGAATCCCGGCTGCAATCGGCGCCGAAGAAAGCCTTGTGCGCGCGGCTGCCGCAGAGCGGGCAGGCCTCATAGGCGTGGCGGGTGATCGCCTGCACCGGGGCGAGCGCAGCGGCGGCGTGCGGCGTGATCGGCGCCACGGCGAAAGCCCGCGGCGCCTCGCCGCCCGCCCAAACGTCCCACATGCGGGTATAGGCGGCCTCGAGATGGCGCGTATAGCGGGCCACATCGAACAAAGGCGCGCTCGGCCGATTGGCGAAAAGCTTGCGGCGGACGGCGGCAAGCGCCTCGGGCGCTTGTGCGAGCTTCAGCGCCAGCGCCTCATAGTCTTGCAGGGATCGGGTCACGAGTTCCGGCAGGCCGACGGCATGGAGCAGGCTCGCGGCGACGCGGCCGGCGAAGGTGTCGCCGAGCATCGTGATCACCGGCAGGCCGGCCCAGAGCGCATCGCTCGTCGTCGTATGGGCATTGTAAGGCAGAGTATCGAGGAAGAGATCGGCCAGGCGATGCCGGGCGAGATGGGCGCCGAGGCCGCGCCGCGCTGCGAAGACGAGCCGCTCCGGATCGACGCCTTGCGCCGCCGCCTCCCGGCGGAGATTGGCTTTCACGCGCTCATTGCCGTCGAGCAGCCAAAGCACGCTGCCGGGGACGGCGGCCAGCAGGCGCATCCAAATGGCGAAGAACTGCGGTGTGATCTTGTAGCTGTTGTTGAAGCAGCAGAAGACGAAACCTTCCGCCGGGAGGCCGCATTCGGCACGTGTCGGCGTGCGGTCGTCGATTGGGCGCGACCGGTCGTTGGGCTGATAGCTGTCGGGCAGATGGATGATCTTCTCGTCGTAGAATGGCTGCTGATCCATCGGCAAAGTGATCGGATCGGCGATCACGTAATCGATGAAAGCCGCGCCCATCGTGCCGGGATAGCCGAGGAAGTTCACCTGGATCGGTGCCGGGCGATGCGCGGCGATCTCGCTGCGCGAGAACTGCGTATAGCCTTTGAGTTCGATCAGAATATCGACCTTGTCGTCATAGATGCGCTGGGCTGCGATCCGATCGTCGACGCCGGTGAGATCGACGAAACGGTCGAAGGCCCGGTCGAGCCGATGGCGCAATTCGCTGCCGTCGCTGGCGCCGTGCGAATAGGCGATGATCTCGAAGCGGGACCTGTCGTGCTGCTCGAAGACCCCGACCATGAGCATGGCGGTCGCGTGGCGGAAGAAATCCGACGAGAGGTAGCCGATGCGCAGTTTTCGCCCGCGCTCGTTCGCTGCCGGGCGGCGATGATCGAAACTGGGCGCGGCGCGGAGCGCCTTGGTCCAGTTCCGCGCCACATGCAGTTGCAGCGCATGACCGGAGTTCATGCTGAGGGTGCTGAAGGGCGGGACGGTGCCGCCATACGCGGCAGCCGCGGCAAGAACCGCGCTTTCTTCGGCGTCGTGGCCGGCCCAATCGCAGAAGGCGCGGCGAATGTAGAGCATCTGCAATCTTATGCCGACAAGGGCCGGGTTGAGCGCGACCGCGCGTGCGTAGGCGCTCAGCGCCTCGTCGGCGCGGAATAGGGATTCATAAGCCGTGCCGATATTGCAATGGACTTCCGCCATATCGGGATTGATCGCCAGCGCCTTTTCGTAGGCGGCGAGGGCGCCCGCGAAATCGTTATGATGCTGCAGCATATTGCCGAGATTGCTGTAGGCTTCGGCGAAATCGGGACGCAACGCGACGGCCTGCTCGAAGGCCGCACAGGCTTCGTCGATGCGCAGCAGATCGCGCAAGATATTGCCGGCGGCAAAATGCGGGGCTGCCGCGTCCGGCCGCTTCGCCGCCGCGGTGGCACAAAGCGCCAGCGCTTCGTCGTGACGGTCGAGCCGGCGCAGGATTTCGGCGCCGTTCACGTGGGCTTCGACGAAGAACGGATCCAGCCGGCAGGCCGCCAAATAGGCCGCGAGCGCCGCTTCCAGCGCGCCGATGTCTTCGAGCACATTGCCGAGATTGTTATGCGATGGGGCAAAGCCGGGATCGAGGCGCACGGCGCGTTCGGCGGTCTCGCGCGCCGCGTCGAACTGGCGCGCCTCGCGCAGGATCGCCGTCAGATTGGCATAGGCGCGGGCGTAATCGGGCTTCAGGTCGATCGCTTTGCCGATATATTCCACGGCCTGAGCATGCCGGCCGGTCACATGCTCGACGAGGCCGAGATTGTGCCAGGCGATTTCGTGATTGGGATTCTGTTCCAGGACTTGCGCATAAAGCTGGCGGGCGATGCCGTATTGCCGGCTGTTATGAAATTCGATCGCGCTTTCGAGCAACTGGGCTTCGGCGAGTTCAGACGGTAGCGCGGCTTCGGTGCGGGTCATGGCGGGCCTCGAAGCGTCCGGCCGGCGCCGGGCGCAATTCCAGAGCGTAGCCTTCGCCCTTTATCGGCCCTCGCTTGCGCGAAGCTGCCGCAATCAGCGGGAAAATTACGCGATGATGTCGGGGGTCAGCGCATCCTCGATGCGGTCGATCCTATCGCGCAGGACGAGTTTGCGCTTTTTGAGCCGCTGGATTTGCAATTGATCGGAAGCGGCGATGTCGGCGAGCGCCTCGATGGCCGAATCGAGGTCGCGATGTTCCTGACGCAGCCGCTCGAGCTCCGCGCGCAAGGCCGCGCGCTCCTCATCGCTCAACTTGTCAGCCATCGCCGCCGTCCCGAAACGCTACGGCCGGCACATGTATGCCGGCCGATGCCGATCGCTATCGGGATAAAGCATTTTGCCGTCTGCCTGCAAATCGTCCGAAAGCCCGCGGCGGTTCAGATCACGTTAACTTGCGTGCCCACCTTGACGCGGTCGTAAAGGTCTTCGACGTCCACGTTCAGCATGCGGATGCAGCCGGAGGAAACCGCCTGGCCGATCGTATCAGGCTCATTGGTTCCATGGATGCGGAAACCCGTGTCGCCCTGCGCATTGAAGAGATAGAGCGCGCGGGCGCCGAGCGGATTGCCAATTCCGCCGGCCATGTAATGCGGCAGGTCGGGCCGGCGTTTCAGCATCACGTCGGGCGGCGTCCAGTCCGGCCATTCGGCGCGGCGGGCGACATGAACATGGCCGGTCCAGCCGAAGCCTTCGCGCCCGACGCCCACCCCGTAGCGCAACGCCTTGCCGTCGCCGAGGGACAGGTAAAGATATTTGGATTGGGTATCGACCGTGATCGCGCCCTTCGGCGCGCCGGTTGGATCATCGACCAAGGTCTTCGTCGGCCTGGCGTCGCCCATAACGTTCGGCGACAGGCTCGCCGGTTGTGCCTGCGCCGGTTGCGACGACGGCTGCCCGGAGAAAAGGTTGAACGGGAAAGGAAGGTCCTGGGCCATTGCGCCGCCGGCGCCGGCCGAAACAAGCAAAGCAGAAAGCGCAATCGCGTGGAGTTTCAACATAACGCACCCCCGACAAAAAATGCCGCGCGCCGATAAAGCCACGGGGCGGTTCGGGCGGATGTGCGTTTTGTTCCGTCGCGATGGAGCGCTCAATGGGTGCTTACGCCGGGTGCCGAGGCCGGGCTCTTCGCCGGCGCGGCAGGCGCGGCCGAGGTTTTTGCCGGCATGGTCGCGGCGAGGGCCGAGGCCGGCTTTGGCGGCGCGGGCGGCGGGCGGACAAGCTCCGTTCGTGGCCAGGCGAAGTCGTCGGCTCTGCCGGGCTTTGCATCCGGCGTCTTGCCGTTGACGAAAGCTTGCTCGACGAGGCTGGTAGCATCGGCCTTGGTCGGGGCCGAGGCCAGCGTCGCAAGCTGACCGCCAGGGGCGAGGACCGGTCCGGTCAAAGGCAGCACAGGGCCGACCGGTGGTTTGACCGGCGCAACCGCGGCATTTGCCGCGGGCGAATTGGTTCCGGCCGGCGCGGTCGTCTCGATTTTCGCCAACGCAGCATCGTCTTGCGGCACTGCGCCATTGAGAATGTCGCGAATCTGCGGCTGGACGAAGCTCGCGAGTTTCAGCCCGCCCGCCTTGGTGAAATGAATGCCGTCCATCGCGCGCAGCCGCACGACCTGGCCGTCGACATCCGGGCCATAGGAGCTGAACTGGCCGCTGTCGTCGACGAAATCTTCCCAGATATCGACGTAGGTCGCGCCGTTCCGGCTCGCGTATTGACGATACATGTCGTTCAGCGCCGCCATTTCGGCCGAGAAACGGTCGCTCTTCATGATCGGCAGGCCGACCCACAGCAGCGGGATCTTGGCGTCGTGAAAAATCTTCGCCACCGCTTCGATCCGCGCCGAATAGATTTGCTCATATTGCGGGGTGCCGGGATCGTAGCTGCCATTGGCATCGTGCAGCGTCTGGTGGTCGTTGCTGCCAATCATCATGACGGCGACATTGATCTTTTGCCCGCTGGCGACGAGGTCGTGCGCGGCTTTCGGCCAATCGTAATAATCATCGCGCACAAGGCCGGAATCCTCTTTTGCGTCGTGCAGAACCTCGACCTCCGGCCTGTCGCTCAAGGCGGTGGTCAGGCCTTGGCCGAGCAATTGGCCGAGCGAGTCGCCAAGAACGGCGACGAAGAAGGTCGGCGGTACGGCCGGCGCCTTCGCCGGCTTGTTCGCGGCCGATACATGCGGATGGTAAACGTAATGGCGACGCGGCCGCGGCGGCGCGTATTCTTCGTAGTTATGCTGCGGATGGAATTGCTCTTGGAACCAGTTGAAAGGGTTAAAGCCCTGGGCCTGTGCCGCAGGCATAAGGGCGCCCAACCAAAACAACAGCGCGCCCAGCACGCGTGCCGGCGCTTCTATTCTCTCCCGAAGCTTATGGTCGCGCTGCGGGCGCGTCCGCCAAAGAGCCATCGTCTGCCTCTTGTTCCTATCTACGCCATTTGACGGCGAAGTTAAGGAAAAAGGAGGACTTTCAGCGTCTCAAGCAACCGTCAGGCCGGAAAAGCTGGCGACCAGGAGCAAAGTGCCGAAGACGAGTACACAGAGCGCCGCGCCGACCTCGATCAGCCGGCCGATGATCTCGGCGCGGGGGGAGCCGCGGCCGGAAAAGCGCACGGCGATTTTCTTGGCGAAGACCGCGAAACTGGCGAGCCCGGCGGTGGTGATGGCGGTGCCGAGCGCCATCGCGAAGACCGAGAAGACCCCGGCCATGAACAGGCCCTGCGCAATCGAAAAAACAAGGATCAAGATAGCGCCGGAGCAGGGCCGGGCGCCGGCGGTGGCGATCGTGACGGCCGCGGATTTCCAAGAAAAGCCGGCGCCAAGCTGGCGCGGGTCGGGGGCGTGGAAATGGCCGCAATCCGGGCCGTGGATATGATCCGTCCCATCGTCGGCGAGGAAAGTGGCGTTGCCGCCTGACGCGAAGGCGAGCGTGGGCGCGGCCGTAAAGGCCGGCAGCGCCCGCGCGGCCCAGGCATGCCGGATGCTTTGCACGAGCGCCGCCGTCTTCGTGATCAGCAACGTCACGCCGAGGACGATGATGCCGGCATAGGCCGCGTATTCGAGATAGCGCGCCGCGGCATTCATCCGCGCTGCGGTGGCGTTGAAGACAAGCGCCGCACAGCCGACCAAAGCCACGGCCACCACGCCTTGTAGAAAGGCGGCCAGGAAGGCGATCACGATGCCGCGCTTCAGCGCGCGTTCGTTGGAGATCATATAGGAGGTGATCACCGCCTTGCCGTGGCCGGGCCCGGCGGCATGAAACACGCCATAAAAAAAGCTCAGCGTGGCGAGGCCGAGAAAAGCATAACGGCTGTCGCGAACGGCGCGCATGGCGCCAACGAGCGCCAGCGAGAAGTGGCTTTCCTGAGCAATGATCCAGGCGGTGAGGCCCGAGGCATTGCCAACCGCGCCTTCATCGGCACCGACCGCAAACGGATGGTGGAATTCTTGCGCGAGCGCAGCCCCCGCCGTGGCGAACAAAATCAGCGACGCGAGCGCGGCAGCTCTAAGCTTCACAGGTCGAACCATCGCCTTCCTCGAGCATCCTGTTTAGGGGCAAGCAACGATCACCCGGTCGGCGAGCTTCATGCCGAAGTTCGCGCCGGGAGACAGATTTTGATAGAAAGCTTCGGACAATTGTTTGGCGTCTTGCACATCGAGCGGATTGGCGCCGAGGACGCTGATCGAACAGCCTTTCGGCGCGCCGGCAAGGCTGACTGGAGCGGTCTTGGCCAGGCTGAAATCGACGAAGAACGTTGGATCGTAGACCGAAAAGGTGAAGGCCTTGCCCGGAACGAGCGGGTCTTTCAGCGGCACGGTGAAGGTCAGCACCACGAGCTTGTCCGGCCGCTCTTCGAGCGAATAATCCTTCGGCGGCCCGAAATCGACTTTGGCGCCGTCGTTTTTGGCGAAGGTGAAATAGCCGAACTCCGCCAGCGAATCGACATTGGTCTTGGCAAGCGGCGCCAGCTGTTCCTTGGTGGCGAGCTGGCCATCCTTAGCGAGGCCCTGTACCGCAAAGGCCGAATACATATCGTCGAAGATCCAGGAATTGCGGATCGCGGCGATTTTACCGTCCGGCTGGAAGATCACGTCTTCGTGGGCCGTCACCCAAACGTGTGGATGGGCGGCGGCAGGGCCCGCACCCAGGAGAAGGGCCAGAAGGCTCAATGTCAGCCTTTGGGGGGTGCGCATCGTTCTCGATCAGGGGCTTAGGCAGAATCGTTTCGGCCACTAGCCAGGCAAACTCTGGCCAAAGCGAGGCGAAATCTGTCAATTCGGCGCCGGAGCCGATCGCGCCGGCTTCGCAAAACGCGGTTACAATCATTTACTTAGATAAAGTGGACGGGGAGCCGCGGCGGCGGTTGCGAGGGTTGGACGATCCGCACGCCTGCTTTATACCCATTATTCCCGTTGGGGGCGGCCGGGCTACTCGGCCTTGGGCAGGGTATCTATGGCGGACGCCGACAAAACACAGCGCACGACCCCGCCGCTCTTGCTTGCGGACAAGTACGATCTCGGCCAAAGCCGCATTTTCGTTTCCGGACCGCAGGCGATCGTCCGCCTGCTGGTGATGCAATCGGAGCTTGACCGGCGCGCCGGGCTGAAGACGGCGGGCTTCATTTCTGGCTACCGCGGTTCGCCGCTCGGCGGCCTCGATCTCAATTTTCTGCGTGCCGAGAAGGTGCTGACCGGGCGCGACATCCTCTTCGAGCCGGGTCTTAACGAAGACCTTGCCGCCACCGCGCTCTGGGGGGCGCAGCAGGCGGAGATGCGCGGCGAGGGCCGGTTCGACGGCGTCTTCGGTCTTTGGTACGGCAAAGGGCCGGGCGTCGATCGGTCGGGCGATGTCTTCCGCCATGTCAATCTCGCCGGCACGTCGCGCTTCGGCGGCGTGCTGGCCTTGATGGGCGACGACCATACCGCCGAATCCTCGAGCACCGCGCATCAGTCCGAATTCACCTTTGTCGCGATGATGATGCCGATCCTGGCGCCGGCCGGCGTGCAGGAGCTGATCGACTACGGTCTCTACGGCTATGCGCTGAGCCGCTATTCCGGCTGCTGGGTCGGTCTCAAATGTTTGAAGGACACGGTCGAATCGACCGCCTCGGTCGAGGCTTCGCTTGATCGCGTGCGGCCGGTCATCCCCGCCGATTTCATCTTGCCGGCGACGGGCCTCAACATCCGCCCGCATGATTCCGTGCTCGAACAGGAAAGGCGCCTGCAGAACGAGAAGTTCCCGGCGGTGCTCGCCTGGCTGCGCGCCAACAGGTTGAACCAGATCGTCACCTCCGGCGGGCCGAACGCCAAGCTCGGCATCGTCGCGGCGGGCAAATCCTATCTCGATGTCCGCCAAGCGCTCGACGAGCTCGGCATCGACGAAGTGCGCGCCAATGCGCTCGGCCTGCGCCTCTACAAGATCGGTTGTCCCTGGCCGCTGGAGCCGCAGGGTTTGCGGACCTTCGCGCAAGGCCTCGACAAGATCATCGTCGTGGAAGAAAAACGCTCGCTGATCGAGAACCAATTGCGCGATGAGCTTTACGGCAGCGCGCATCAACCCGTCTGCGTCGGCAAGAAGGACGAAAGGGGCCGTCCGCTGTTTCCGGTTGCCGGTGCGCTCGAGGTCAACGCCATCGCCATCGCCATCGGCCGCCGCTTGCTCGACTATCGTCCAAGCGCCGAGCTCGAAGATCGCATCGCTTATCTCGAAACTTTGCAGGGCGGCCTCGCAACGCTGAAAGATGCGGCGACGCGCACGCCCTATTTCTGTTCCGGCTGTCCGCACAATACATCGACCAAAGTGCCCGAGGGCATGCGCGCCTATGCCGGCATCGGCTGCCATTACATGGTCCAGCGCATGGACCGGGCGACCGAGGGCTACACGCACATGGGCGGCGAGGGCGCCAATTGGATCGGCGAGGCGCCGTTTTCGACGCGCGGCCATATCATTCAGAACCTCGGCGACGGCACCTATAATCATTCGGGCGTGCTGGCGATTCGTTGGGCCGTCGCGGCCGGCACCAACATCACCTTCAAGATTCTCTTCAACGACGCCGTGGCAATGACGGGCGGCCAGGCGCTCGAAGGCGACCTGACGGTGCCGAAGCTCGTCCGTCAGGTGATGGCGGAGGGCGTCAAGCAAGTCGCCGTGGTGAGCGACGCGCCGGAGAAATATCGTGCTTTGGCCGATTGGCCGGCACAGGTCGGCGTGCATCCGCGCGAAGACCTCGATTCCGTGCAGCGCGATCTCGCCGCCGTCTCCGGCACGACGATCCTCGTTTATGACCAGACCTGCGCGGCGGAGAAGCGGCGTCGCCGCAAGCGCCATGAATTTCCCGATCCGGACAAGCGCGTCTTCATCAACGATCTGGTCTGCGAAGGCTGCGGCGATTGCGGCGTCGCCTCGAATTGCGTTTCCGTGCAGCCGCTCGAGACGGAATTCGGCCGCAAGCGCGCGATCGACCAATCGAGCTGCAACAAGGATTTTTCCTGTCTCAACGGCTTCTGCCCGGCGATGGTGACGGTGCATGGCGGCAAGCCGAAGGTCGCCGGCATGCGACCGGCGGCGGAGGATGATTTTCCATCGCTGCCGCAGCCGGACATTCCGGTGCTTGGCGACAGGCCTTTCTCCATTCTGATCGCCGGCGTCGGCGGCACGGGGGTCGTGACCATCGGCGCCTTCCTGGCGATGGCGGCGCATCTCGAAGGCAAAAGCTGCGGTTCGACCGATATGGCCGGCCTCGCGCAAAAGGGCGGCGCCGTCCATAGCCATATCAAGATTGCCGCGAAGCCCGAACAGATCCATGCGATCGGCATCGCTGCGGGGGGTGCCGATCTCGTCATCGGCTGCGATCTTGTCGTCTCGGGGAGTGCCAAAGTGCTCGCCGCGATCCGGCCCGGCGAGACCGGCGTCGTCGTCAACAATGCCGAAACTTATCCTGGCGATTTCACCCGCGACCCGGATTTCACGCTGCCCGTCGCAACGATCAGACAGGCGATCGAAAAGGCGGCGGCCGGCCGCGCCGCATTCTGCGATGCGACGACGCTCGCGACCGCCCTCGTCGGCACTTCCGTCGCCGCCAATATCTTCCTCGTCGGCTTTGCCTGGCAGCGCGGGCTTCTGCCCTTGTCGGAAGAGGCGCTGATGCGCGCCATCGAGATCGTCGGCGAAGCGGTGGCGATGAACAAGCGCGCTTTTCTGTGGGGCCGGCGCGAAGCCTGCGCGCATGAGCGCGTCGCCACGCTCTTAAGGCCCATCGTCGCGCCGCATTCGTCGCGCTTCCTGTCGACGTCCTTCGCCGACCTTTTCGCGCGCCGCAAAAGCTTTCTCGCCGCTTATCAAAACGCTGCCTATGCGGAGGCCTATGCGCAGGCTGTGCAGCGCATCGCCGATGCCGAACGGCGCGTTGCGCAAGGCGAGACCCGCCTCGCCACGGCGGTCGCCAAAAGCCTGTTCAAGCTGATGGCGGTGAAGGACGAATATGAAGTCGCTCGGCTCTACAGCGACGGCACGTTCATGCAGAACATTGCCGCCGCCTTCGACGGCACAACGCAGATCACCTTCCATCTGGCGCCGCCGATCTTTGCGCAAAAACGCGGACCGGCTCCCAAATGGACGTTCGGGCCGTGGATGATGGGTCTGTTCAAGATCCTGGCGCCGCTGAAAGTCTTGCGCGGCACGCCGCTCGATCTTTTCGGCTGGAGCCGCGAACGTCGCATGGAGCGCAAATTGCGCGCCGATTTTGAAAGCCTGCTTGACGAAATCACATTGAAACTGGTGCCGGAAAATTACGAATGCGCCGTTGCGCTGGCATCGCTGCCGGAGAAAATCCGCGGCTTTGGCCATGTAAAACTGCAGACGATCGAGAAGACGAAGGCCGATGAGGCCGCGCTCCTCGCCCGTTTCCGCGACGAAATGATCCAGCATCCCGTGAAGCTCGCGGCGGAATAACGACTTTCTTACCGGCCGAGCGCAAAGCGTCGCATGATGGCGGCTTTGTTTCGCGTGCTCGAATCCCCACATGGCTTCGTGCAGCGCGAAGGAGGATGTCACAATGCAGAAAGCCCCATCGGCCTTCGGCCGGTTCGATGTCAAGAAGATCGCGGACTCGTTTCCGCCCAGGGCCGATACATTGCTGCTCGATACTTATCTGACCAATGAAGAGGCCGCGAGCGCGCGTATTTTTCGCGTCTACCGGCCGACGCCGGCGCATTATCATGCGACCTGCGACGAATATCTCTATGTGCTGTCCGGCAGAGGCACGTTCTGGCTGGACAATCCGCAGAACGGCGGCGCCTTCGAACCCGGTCAATTGCTCTTTTTTAAGAAGGGCGTCGTCCACGCTTTGCCGGAGATGAACGAGGAGCCGGTCGTCTTTCTTTCGGTCGATACACCGCGGCGCGACCCGAAGGACATTATCTTCGTCAATCCGCAGGACGGCACGCCAGAGAGCTTCATCAAAGCTCTCTGACGCGCGGCGCGTTTAGAGCGTTTTCGAGCGAAGCGGATGCCGGTTCGCGTGAAGAAAACGCGTCAAAAAGGCCCTACCGCACGATGACGTTGGAAAACTGCCAAGGGTCGTCTTTGTCGAGCTCTTCAGCAAAGAGCTTGGCGCGGTCGACCAGCGGCGTCCAATCGGTATAGGTGCCAATCACCGGCTGCAGATAGGGCGATTGCACCTCGAGGCAGCGATGGAAATCCATCTCGTCGGCCTCGACGATGCCGGCACGCGGATTTTCCAGCGCCCAGACCATGCCGGCGAGCACGGCGGAGCTCACCTGCAGCCCGGTTGCATTCTGATAAGGCGCGACGCGGCGCGTCTCCTCGATCGACAGCTGCGAACCATACCAATAGGCGTTCTTGGCATGGCCATAGAGCAGCACGCCAAGCTCGTCGATGCCGTCGACAATCTCGTTCTCGTCAAGAATGTGCCAGTCGGGCTGCTGGCGCCATTGCGCGCCGGCCATTTCGTCGAGCGACAGCACGGCGTCGTCGGCCGGCCGATAAGCGTAATGAACGGTCGGGCGATAGACCACCTCGCCTTCTTCGCGCAGGGTCAGATAATCGGCGATCGAGATCGATTCGTTATGGGTGACGAGAAAGCCGTGCTGCGGCCCCGGCGTCGGCGTCCAGGACCGTACGCGGGTGCCGGCGCCCGGCCGAAGCAGATAGATCGCGCAATCAGGGCCATAATCATGGCGGCGGCCTTCCGGCGGAAGCTGCTTCTCGTGCGTGCCCCAGCCAAGCTCGGCCGGCTGCAAGCCTTCGGAGACGAAGCCTTCGACCGACCAGGTGTTGACGAAGACATTCATCGGCTTCGGCGTCTTGGCGCGCTGCGTATCGCGCTCGGCGATATGAATGCCTTTGATGCCGAGGCCCCGCGCCAGCCGCGCCCAATCCTCGCGCGTCTTCGGCGCGGCAACTTTGAGGCCGATATCCGCGGCGACGTTGAGCATGGCCTGTTTGACGAACCACGAAACCATGCCGGGATTGGCGCCGCAGCAAGAGACGGCCGTCGGGCCTGAGCCGAGCGCGTCGCGCTGGTCGAGCACTTCTTGGCGTAAGGCATAATTCGAGCGCTGCGATTGCGTCAGTCGCGGGTCGTCATAGAAGCCCGGCCATGGCTCGCAGACCGTGTCGATATAGAGCGCGCCGACCTCATGCGCGAGCCGCATGATCGCGGCGGAGGATACCTCGACAGAGAGATTGACGATGAAGGGCTGGCCGGGGCCGTTGGTCAGCAGCGGCTTCAAGAGATCGACGAAATTGTCTCGCGTCACGGCCTTCTGAACGAAAGCGATGCCGCGCTCGTCGAGAAGATGCCGGTCCTTTTCGACCGGATCGATGACGGTGAAGCGCGTCTTGTCGAACTGAAAATGCCGCTCGATCAAGGGCAGGGTGCCGCGCCCGATCGAGCCGAAGCCGATCATGACAATGGGGCCGGTAATCGTGCCGTGGATCGGCCAATTCTGCATCGTCAGTCTCCAGGATGAGGGGCGCAGCGCAAGGGTCGCGCGCCTTAAATGCGAGATGGCCGCGAAGGTCAAGAACATGCGGCGCCGGCGCGCAAGAAAAAGGCCTTCCACCGGGCGCGGCGAAAGGCCTTTTCTTTTCAGATTCGACGACGCGTTACAGGACGATGACCTTGGTGCCGATCGCAACGCGCTGGTAGAGATCCATCACGTCGCCGTTCATCATCCGAATGCAGCCCGAGGAGACCGCCTGCCCGATCGAATCAGGCTCGTTGGTCCCGTGAATCCGGTAAAGCGTGTCCTTGCCGTTCTCCCAGAGATAGAGCGCGCGGGCGCCGAGCGGGTTGCCGAGGCCACCGTCCATCTCCTCCGGCAGATCCGGCCGCCGCTGCAGCATGTCCGACGGCGGGAACCACTTCGGCCATTCCTGCTTGCTATGGACTTCGGCGACGCCCTTCCAGGCGAAGCCCTCGCGGCCGACGCCGATCCCATATTGCAGCGCTCTTCCGTTGCCCTCGATCAGATAGAGGTGCTTCGACGCGGTATCGACGATGATCGTGCCGGGTTTTTCCGAGCTCGGATAATCGACTTCCTGGCGCGTATGTTTGCCGACCGCGGCGGCATCGTCGTCAGGCGGCGGATTATAAGGCGCAGTATCCGGCGAGACATGCGGCGTCGGACTGGCATAGGCGCGCTGATCCGGAGGCACATAAGAATCCGGCGGCTCGGCTTGCGGCTCGCCGTAATTCTGCGGTTGGCCGCCGCCCGGATAGGGCGGGTAGGTATAATTCGGCGGATTGGCCTGATAGCCATTGTAATTGCGCCATTGCGCAGAAGCCGGCGCGCAAAAGGCGACAACGGCGGCGAGTGAGAAAAGCGCCACAACGCTTGATTTCATCATTGTGAAATTCATGGATCGACCCCACGGCCCCCTTCAAGCTGAATGATACCTAAAAAAGCGGCAAAATACCGAATGTGCCGGACCACACACGACACTTCCAACAACGCTATTTTCCAACGAAATAACGCTTGCGCGTAGCTTGCGCCATCGCCTCACCGGACTTTGAAGGCAGCCCGGGTCAAGCTGACCGCGCGAGCGTTAACAAAGCTTTAGCGGCGCTGGCACGGGCGCGCGAGAGGAGGTTTTTATGCCGTTTCGCTTGGCAAGGCTCTTGCCGCCGGCCAATCCTGTGTCACACTACCTTCGTGGATGCGTCTCCAGAAGGAGCAAGGCATGTCTTTGGAAAGCCATCTCGCTGAGCTTGAACGCCGTCACGAAGCCCTCGACCGCGATATCGCGCGCGAATGGGGCTATCCCTCCGTCGACGAAGTCAAACTGGCCGAGTTGAAGCGGCGTAAGCTGCAGCTCAAGGACGAAATTACCAAGTTGAAGGGCATCGAGAGAACCGAGACTTTGCATTAGAGCCCGGTTTAATCAAAAAACTGGTGTTCGGGCAGGAGTCGGGCGCGCCGCGCGCCCGGCTCGCGCCGCGTCATGGGTCTGAAAGGCGCTGGAAAACAGCGCACCGCATTGTGGCGGCGCCCCGGATCAGCTAGAAGTTCGCCGCGGTCGAGCTGATGCCCGGCCGGCGGCCCAATTTGCACCCGTAGCTCAGCTGGATAGAGCGCTGCCCTCCGAAGGCAGAGGTCACAAGTTCGAATCTTGTCGGGTGCGCCAATCAAATCAAAAGCTTATCTTGCTTGCCCTGACAGCGAATTTGCATCAGTGAGCCCATAGTAAGCACGGTCGGGCAATCACGTTCACCGCACTACCTAGTCTTTTCGGGCAGCGACGCGGCCCGACAGCCGGGGCGAAGCATCTTCGCTCATGCGGATGCCGACGCCACATGCGACCGATACATGTGATCGCTAAGCCGAAGCTCTGCGCGACGCGAAGCTGGCCGAGATGTTGGTTGGTGCCGGCGCGAAGCGCCGGCGGTCGACTGAGCGCGACGTGAAATCGTTCAGTGCACATTTCGCGATCTGCAGTTCGAACTCTTCACCGGCCGATCTTGGCTGAGCCGGGCGGCCTTTAGCGAAATTTACAAGGCGCGCGATGGCTTATCGAACCGCCATCTCTGTCGAATCGTCAGGAAGCGCGCAAGAAGGCAGCGTCAAGTTCGGGCGGAAGATGAACGATCGCCGCATCGGCGCCAGGCTCGTGGGTATGGACGGATCAATTCCTGCGCAATACCATGAGCAGGAGGTGATCTTCCGTGGCGCTAGCATTTGCGCGTCGCCAAGGCAGGCGATGAGGACGTTCGTTCGATGACGCTGCGCCGAGCGGGTTAGCCTTTCGATTTACCGCCCCTCGCAAGCGTGTCGATCTCGAGAGACCTGGTCATGACCGACAACAAGCCGGCTGCAGACGTTACCAAGGATTGGCAAGCAACGCAGAGCCAGAAGTCCTCCGCGATGCGCCTCCGCCTTTTCGCCGTGCTCTGCTGGATCGTCGCCATGGGTGGCGAGGTCGCTGGGATCTATTTGTTCTACCAGCGCAAGTTCGACCATGGGAACATGCCGCTACTGATCGGCATGCTGGTCGGGATCGCGGTCTTCGCAATCGCCGGCAACTTGCTATGGAAGGCGGCCAACAGGCACGATCCGGCCCGTGCATCCGATTCGGCCAGATTCTTCTTCCAAAACCAGCTCGGCGCGATCATCACGCTGATCGCCTTCCTCCCGCTGCTTTTCCTGATCTTGACCGACAAGAACATGGATCCGCAGACCAAGAAGATTGCCGGCGGCGTCGGCGCTGTGCTCGCCGTGCTCGCGACGCTGATCGGGGTCAGCTACCAACCCCCGTCGGTTGAGCAGTACACCCAGGACATGAACGCGTGCGCGACTCAAATTAAGACGGGGCTGCCGACTACCGCCTGTTCGCCCGACGTCGCCGCCCAGGCGAAGGAGATTGCCACGGACTCGGCCACAGTGGCCGCGGCGACGAAGGATACCGCGCACCCCGCCGGTCGGGATGTCGTCTATTGGATTGCGCCTGAAAACGGCGCCAAGAAGTCCGCGACGCCGCATGTCTTCCACCTCTGCGCAGGTGTGAGCCCGCTGAAAGGCAAGGCCGTGAACAGCGGCTCCGTGACCGAAGCCTATGCACAGAATGCCATCCGCATCACGAAGCAAATCGCGATGGAACAGAAGCAATGCGGGTTCACGGTTTCGCAATAAACCTGCCCATCGCCATGGCGTGCAAATAGGCGACGAGCGCGTCGAGGTCAGCGTCCGAGATGGCGCTTTTGCTGAAGCCGATCATCTGTTGAGCCGGCCAGGCTCGGACTGCCTTCGGATCTCGGATGATGGCGCGAAGTCCCGCATCGGTCAGATATTGTGTTGGAGACATCGGACGTCCGAGGTCCGGCCCGGTATCGCTGGCGCCGCCGTCATTCATCCGATGACATGGCAGGCATTGCGTAACAAAAACGTCTTGTCCGCGTCGTGCTGGAGCGTCGGCTGGTGTCGTCGCGGGCACAGAGATCTGAGGCCAACGATGAGCCGGGCTTTCGACGAAGGTCAAACGGCTCAGTTGATAAGGCCATTGCTCGCTTGAAATTGCAGATTTCTCGGGATTCTTCCAGATCAGGTAAAACGGACCGGCCGTTTCCGCTTTCTGCGGCAGTCGTGGCCAGGGGTGCCTAGGATCTTCGATAGCAATATAGGCGACAGCTCCGCCGTTTGCGCCACGCTTGATCAGTGCAAATGGAATCTGGCTGACGAAGCCGTCCCGTGCCTCCATTTCGACGGTATCGAGTTTCGGATCGACGTCGTTGCCTAAGAGGTCCAAAAATGGCACCGCGCGATAGACAATTGTGTGGTTATAGACGTCGCCCGTTGTCCTCAACTCCACGACCTCCGGCCTCGTCAAAAGTTGGGCGGCCGTGAAGCGCTGCTCATTTGCGCCACCATTGATAACAAGCACAGGCTCTGTCGCTCGTTCGGATTCTGAGCGGGCCGCGCGCCATGTAACAGAGACCAGCAGCGTAATGACGGTCGCCATCAGCACAGGCCACCGCAGGAATAGGTTGCCGCGGCAGAGAAAACACTGTCGTTTCGTATTACCGACAGAAACGAAGTGTGACATCTGTCGTCTCCAGTGAACGCAAATTGATGCGTGAGCTCGAAAGCACAGGATGATTGCCGCAAGCTAGCACCTTAAAGATGATGCGGCGAAGGCGCGACAAAACGAGATGTCTCAGGGGTGGCCGAGAACTTTTTGATTGCGGTTTTCGATGACCCGGCGAGTCTTGGCTGAGGCTCCAGGCCCCGGCGCAAAGCGGATGTCCCGGAACGAAAGCGGCGCGCCGCCCTTCGCATGGACCGTAATCGGCTCGATCGGCGCGCCGGTTGCGTCCTCGACGAGCGCGGTCGGGGGCTTGCCGCAAGAGGCAAGCCAGCGATCTCCCCATTGCCACAACGCAACCAACACCGGATACAATTCCTCGCCCTTTTTGGTCAGGCGGTAGCCGTCCGTGTTGGCGCGATCCTCGAGTGCAAACCGCTCCAGAATGCCGAGTTCGGTTAGCCGAGTCAGCCGCGCGGTGAGGATGTTCCTCGCAATACCAAGCTCGCTTTGGAACTCGTCGAAGCGAGTCGCTCCCTGCGTGCACTCGCGCACGATCAATAGCGACCACCATTCGCCGACCTCTTCGAGAGCGCGCGCGATCGAACAGTTCATTCCGGAGAAGCTCTTTCTTTGCATAGCAGACCCTAGCAAAAATAGTTGCATAACGCAACTAATTATGTTTTAGTTGCATTATGCAACTGATATGGCGAGGGCGCCAGGTCGAAATTTTTGGGGAGTTTATGATGGATCGTCGCTTGCTCGTCTTGGCTCTGGGCATGTTTGCGCTTGGAACCGATAGTTTCGTAACGGCCGGCGTGCTGCCGCAGATCTCCCACGCCTTTCACATTTCGATCGCCAGTGCAGGACAGCTGACGACGATTTACGCGCTGACTTACGCGGTGATGGCGCCGACTGTCGCGGCGCTCGCGGCGCATATTCCACGTAAGGTTCTTCTGCTTTCGAGTCTCGTGGTCTTCGTGATTGCCAATCCGGCGACGGCAGCGGCGCCGACGTTCGGCGTCGCGCTTGCGACGCGCATCCTTGCCGGTCTAGGCGCGGCAATGTTCGCGCCGACCGCCACCGGCGCGGCGGCGATGATCGTTCCTCCGGAGAAGCGTGGATTTGCATTATCGGTCGTCATCACCGGCCTCGCCGCTTCCACCGCGCTCGGTACCCCTATCGGAGCCGTCATCGGCGGCCTCGGCGATTGGCGTTGGACAATGATATTTATTTCGGCTCTTGCGGCGATCTCGGGGGTGGGCGTTTGGGCGTTGCTGTCGCATGTTCCGCTGCCGCCTAAGATCAGCTTGGCACAGCGGATAGCCCCCGTCGCCGATCCTCGCATCGCCCTGACCTTGCTCACGACGTTCGTTTATCAAGCGGCACATTTCATTTCCTATACCTACTTTGCGGTCGTCTTCGATCGCGTGCTCGGCCACGACACGCTGCTGATTGGCGCGATCCTCGTCCTCTGGGGATCGAGTGGCACGATCACCAATTTGGTGACCGGACGCTTGGCCGACAGCATTGGCAGCCGGAACGTCATCTTCGCGCTGCTGATCGTCCTTGCCGTGGTCCTGGCCTCCCTTAGCTGGGCCAGCGCGCATCTCTGGTCGACGATTCTGGCGTTCGCCATTTGGGGGTCGGCCGCCTGGGGCCTGCTTGCCCCGCAACAGCACCGCCTGGTGACTGTGGCCCCGCACTCGGCTCCGGTCGTCCTGGGCCTCAACACGTCATTCACTTACTTTGGCATAACGGCCGCCGGCCTGATCGGCGCATGGGGCATCCAGACGGTCGGCGCGCATAATCTCGGTTACATCGGCGCGATGATGACGCTCGCCGCGGTCGGGATCGCAGAAGTAGCGACTTGGCGCATCAACGTTTCGAATGCCAAGCGTACAAATAGCGCGCTCGCATCAGCGTAAACTCGCGAGAGATCGTCGATCCTCGTCTGGAGTCTCAGGCGGGGATCGACAGAAAGCCCGCTCCTCGTCATCTCGCAGACGTCGTGCTGTCGACCCGATCACTCTCGGTCCGTCGACCTATAAGGACCGCGCAATTGCGCGCCCAAGCGCCACGATGCGCGGCGTCGGATCCAAACCTTACGTTCGCACGCCAACGGGGAGATGCCTGACACATTATTGTAAATAAGCAAACCTATCGTTTATTGTCACATTATCTTTAATGGTGGCTTGGAGTGATATTGTTGGCTGTTCCCAACGAGACTACCGGGCCGCGCCGAGATCCTCGCCCCGCATGAATGGTTCGAGCAGCCCTCGATCGTCACCATGAAAGGCGGCCTGTGGGAGGCCAAAGGCTGGGATGACGCGCAAGATGCCGCGTCGGCCACATGAGCAGCGATCATCCGGGCTTCTCAGTTAACGCAGCAATCGCAGAATGAGAGAATAGCCCGCTGCCACAGCCGATCACGACTGATCGGTTCGCCAGCCGATTTTCGGGACATGAGCCGCGCCCTGCCAAGGCGGAGGCCGCCACGGCCAAGCTTGGCCGCCCTTATAGCTCAGATCGAGCTGGGCCGCCGGAACCTTGTGCGCGTCCATTCGTTTAATTACGGGCGCGTGTAGGCGCACCAAAGCAAAACCTTAAGCGGCAGAGCGGAGTATTCGATGGCACCGAAGGCAGGGGCGCCCGTCAGGAAAAGCTCTGAGCGTGGTTCAGATCGTTTTCCGGCCGCCATCGAGGGCTCGGAAGAGCAAGTCTCGGAAACGGATTCCGCGAAGCTTCTGCGCGCTTTGCAGGCCATGCGGTCGGGCGATTTCAGCGCGCGCCTGCCCGGCGACTTGACGGGGCTCAGCGGAAAGATCGCCGACGTTTTCAACGACATCATCGCTGCGAACCAGCAGATGGCGGCGCAATTGGCGGCGGTCGGCGAGGCGGTCGGCCGCGATGGGCGAATCCGCACGCGCGTGCGTTTCGGCATTTCGACCGGCGCCTGGGCCGACATGGAAAATTCCGTCAATACGCTGATCGATGATCTGCTGTGGCCGACGACGGCGGTGACCCGCACCATTTCCGCGGTGGCCAAGGGCGACTTGCTTCAACCGGTCCGGCTCGACGTCGATGGCCGCCCGCTGAAGGGCGAGTTCCTGCGCTCCGCCACGATCGCCAATGCGATGATCGAACAATTATCGGTCTTCACCTCGGAGGTGACGCGCGTCGCCCGCGAAGTCGGGACGGACGGCAAGCTCGGCGGCCAGGCCAAGGTCAAAAACGCAACCGGCGTTTGGAAGGACTTGACCGAATCCGTCAATTCCATGGCCTCGAATCTGACCGGCCAGGTTCGCAATATCGCAGAGGTGACGATCGCGGTCGCATCCGGCGACCTTTCCAAAAAGATCACCGTCGATGTGCGCGGCGAAATTCTGCAGCTCAAGGAAGCCATCAATACGATGGTCGATCAGCTTCGCTCCTTCGCCTCCGAGGTCACGCGCGTCGCCAAGGAAGTCGGAACCGAGGGGCGGCTTGGCGGCCAGGCCCAAGTTCCCGGCGTTGCCGGCACATGGAAAGATCTGACCGACAACGTGAACTTGATGGCCTCCAATCTTACGGCGCAAGTTCGCAATATCGCAGAAGTCTCGACCGCGATCGCCAATGGCGACCTCTCGAAGAAGATTACCGTCAACGTCAGCGGCGAAATTCTCGAGCTGAAAGAGACCATCAATACGATGGTCGATCAGCTCAACGCCTTCGCCTCAGAGGTGACGCGCGTCGCGCGCGAGGTCGGCACCGACGGTCGGCTCGGCGGTCAAGCGGAGGTGCCCGGCGTTGCCGGCACGTGGAAGGATTTGACCGATAGCGTGAATTCGATGGCCGGCAATCTGACGGCTCAGGTGCGCAACATTGCCGAAGTCTCGACCGCCATCGCCAACGGAGACTTGTCGCGCAAGATCACGGTCGATGTCCGCGGCGAAATCCTTCAATTGAAGGAAACGCTGAACACGATGGTCGACCAGCTCAATCGGTTCGCGTCGGAAGTCACGCGCGTCGCCCGCGAGGTCGGCACCGAGGGCAAGCTCGGCGGCCAAGCCGTCGTTCCGGGCGTCGCCGGAACCTGGAAGGATCTGACTGAGAACGTCAATTCGATGGCGTCGAATCTGACCGGACAGGTGCGCAACATCGCGGCGGTGACGACCGCCGTCGCGCGCGGCGATCTCTCGCGGAAAATCACGGTCAACGTCAGTGGCGAAATTCTGGAACTGAAAAACACCATCAATACGATGGTGGACCAGCTCAATGCCTTCGCCGGCGAAGTGACGCGTGTTGCGCGCGAAGTCGGGACCGAAGGAAAACTCGGCGGCCAGGCGCAGGTGCCCGGCGTTGCCGGTACGTGGAAGGACCTCACCGACAACGTCAATTCGATGGCCGGCAACCTCACCGCCCAGGTCCGAAACATCGCCGAGGTCGCAACGGCGATCGCCAGTGGCGACCTGTCGCGCAAGATCACCGTCGATGTCCGCGGCGAGATTCTGCAGCTCAAGGAAACGATCAATACGATGGTCGATCAACTTCGCTCGTTTGCCGGCGAAGTCACGCGCGTCGCGCGCGAGGTCGGAACGGAAGGCAGACTCGGCGGCCAGGCCGTCGTCCCGGGTGTCGCCGGCACCTGGAAGGATCTCACCGACAACGTCAATCTTCTCGCGGCCAACTTGACGACGCAGGTGCGCAATATCGCGGAAGTGACGACGGCCGTTGCGCGTGGCGACTTGTCCCGGAAAATCACCGTCGATGTTAAGGGCGAGATTCTCGAGCTGAAAAATACCATCAATACGATGGTCGATCAGTTGAATGCCTTTGCCGGCGAAGTGACGCGCGTTGCGCGCGAGGTCGGCACCGAAGGCAAGCTCGGCGGCCAAGCGCAGGTTCCTGGGGTGGCCGGAACGTGGAAGGACCTGACCGACACGGTCAATGTCATGGGCGCCAACCTCACCGAGCAAGTGCGCGGCATCGTCAAAGTCGTGACCGCCGTCGCCAACGGCGATCTCAAGCAAAATCTCACCGTCGCTTCGAAAGGCGAAGTCGCAGCCTTGGCTGAGACGATCAACAATATGACCGATACGCTTGCGACTTTCGCCGAGCAGGTGACGACGGTTGCACGCGAGGTCGGCGTCGAAGGCCGTCTCGGCGGTCAGGCGCATGTGCCCGGCGCCGCCGGCACCTGGAAGGATTTGACCGGCAACGTCAACCTTCTTGCCGCCAATCTCACGACGCAGGTCCGCGCTATCGCGGAAGTCGCGACCGCCGTGACCAAGGGCGACTTGACCCGCTCGATCCAGGTCGACGCGCGCGGAGAAGTGGCCGAACTCAAAGACAATATCAACACGATGATCGGCAATCTGCGGCTGACCACCGAAAGAAACAACGAGCAAGACTGGCTCAAGACCAACCTCGCCCGCTTCACCAATATGCTGCAAGGCCAGCGCGATCTCGCCAATGTGGGACGGATGCTACTGTCGGAGCTCGCTGCGCTGGTCGATGCCCAGAACGGCGTGATCTATCAGGTCAATGGCGACACGCTGCAATTGCTGCACGCCTATGCCGACGATAGCGCCAATGGCCACCCGAAGGAACTTCGGCTTGGCGAAGGCCTCGTCGGCCAGTGTGCCCGCGACGCAAGGCGGCTGCTCATCACGGACGTGCCCGAAAACGTCGTGCCGATTTCGTCGAGTATCTTCAAGACGACACCGAAGTCCGCGGTCGTCTTGCCGGTTCTGTTCGAGGGGCAAGTCAAGGCCGTCATCGAGCTTGCCTCGCTCAGCCATTTTACCGAGCTGCAGCTTTCCTTCCTCGAACAATTGACGACCGGTACCGGCATTGTCTTGAACAGCATTGAAGCAACAATGCAGACCGAGGGACTCCTCAAGCAATCACAACAACTGGCGGCGGAGCTTCAAACCCAGCAAAAAGAGCTGCAGCAGACCAATGAGCAGCTGGGGCAGAAGGCGCAACAGCTCGCCGAACGCAATGTCGAGGTCGAAGCCAAGAATCAAGAGATCGAGCAGGCGCGCCGCGCACTTGAAGAGAAGGCAGCCGAGCTGGCGCTGACATCGAAATATAAGTCCGAATTTCTGGCGAACATGTCGCACGAATTGCGCACGCCGCTGAACAGCATCCTCATCTTGGGCCAACAGCTCGTCGACAACCCGGAGGGCAATCTCAGCGGCAAACAAGTCGAGTTCGCCCGTACGATCCATGGCGCCGGCACCGATCTCCTCAATCTCATCACCGACATCTTGGATCTTTCGAAGATCGAATCCGGCACCGTTTCCGTCGAAGCCGAAGAAATTATCTTCACGAATTTGCTGGAGATGATGTCGCGGCCGTTCCGGCACGAGGCCGAAAGGCGGCAGCTCGCCTTTGAAATCGATCTCGATCCGAACCTTGAACGCAGTCTGATAACGGACTCGAAACGGCTTCAGCAGGTCCTGAAGAATCTCCTGTCGAATGCTTTCAAATTCACCGAGCGGGGCGGCGTCAAGCTGACGGTGCGGTCCGCGAAGAGCGGCTGGAACGCGGATCATCCGACGCTTCGCGCGACGCCGTCGGTCGTCGCTTTTGAGGTCTCCGATAGCGGGATTGGGATCCCCCCCGAGAAGCAGAAGATCATCTTCGAGGCCTTCCAACAGGCGGACGCCGGGACAAGCCGAAAATATGGCGGAACCGGCCTAGGCTTGGCGATCAGCCGCGAATTGGCGAATTTGCTTGGCGGCGAAATTCAGCTTCGCAGCACGCCGGGCGTCGGCAGCACGTTCACGCTCTATTTGCCGCTGACTTACGTGGGCGCGCAAACGATGCCGCGAGGCAGAGAGGCGACGATTCTGCCGTTCCCGCCAGGCGCCTCGGCGTCCCGGCTGTCCGAACATCAGCCCGAACGGCTCGAAGACGATCGTGCAGACATTCGGCCTGGCGATCTGTCGTTGCTTATTGTGGAAGACGATCCTCATTACGCGCGGGTCTTGGCCGATCTGGCGCGCGACAATGGGTTCAAAGTCATTCTTTCGTCGCGCGGGTCTGAGGCGCTGACTCTCGCACGGGACTGTCGGCCGACCGCCGTCTCTCTCGATGTATTCCTGCCCGACATGCTCGGCTGGAATGTCTTGAGCCAATTGAAGCAAGACCCCAACGTCAGGCATATCCCAGTTCAAATTATTACGCTCGATGAAGATCGGCATCACGGCCTTGCGCGTGGCGCTTATTCTTTCATGACCAAACCGACGACGATCGATGGCTTGGAGAGCGCATTGAGCCGCCTGAAGAAGTTCGCTGCGCCACGCCGGCGGCGCCTTTTGGTCGTCGAGGATAATGCCGCAGAACGGCTGAGCTTGAGCGAGCTTCTTGGCCATGACGATATTGAAATCGTCGCCGCCGAGACGGGCAATGGCGCGCTGAAGATTCTCAAAGAGAATCCGCCGGACTGCATCGTCCTGGATCTCTCGCTTCCGGATATTTCCGGGTTCGAGGTCCTAGAAAAAATCCGCGACGACGCCTCGCTCGCCGACATTCCGGTCGTCGTTTTCACCGGCCGCGAGCTTTCCTCGGAAGAAGACGCCGTTCTTCACACCATGGCGCGCAGCGTCGTGGTGAAGGGAGTTGAATCGCCCGAGCGGCTTTTGGATGAAACCGCGTTGTTTCTTCACCGCGTCGTCTCCGAACTTCCGGCGGCCAAGCAAAAGATGCTGGAACGTCTGCATAATTCAGATGAAGATTTGGTCGGCCGCACTGTGCTCCTCGTCGATGACGACCCGCGGAATATTTTTGCGCTGAGCAGCGTGCTGGAGCGCCGCGGCATGCGCGTGCTTACCGCTTCGACAGGCAGCGAGGCCATCGACGTCATAAACCAAACTCCCGATCTCAAGATCGTGTTGATGGATATTATGATGCCGGGAATGGACGGATATGAGACCATGCAGGTCATTCGCGCCAAGCCAAACTACAGGCGGCTGCCCATCATCGCGCTCACTGCAAAGGCAATGAAGGGAGATCGCGAAAAATGCCTCGAGGCAGGCGCATCGGATTACCTTGCAAAGCCAGTCAATACTGAGCAGCTTCTTTCCGCGCTGCGGATGTGGCTGCACCGGTGATACGGCCGTGCATGACAAAGTAAACATTCTGCTTGTCGACGATCAGCCTTCAAAGCTGATGAGCTATGAAGCGATTCTGGGCGAGCTCGACGAAAATCTGATCACCGCCAATTCCGCGCGTGAAGCGTTTCAGCAGCTTCTCAAGGCTGAGATTGCGGTGATTTTGATGGACGTGCAAATGCCGGAGCTCGACGGGTTTGAGCTTGCGGCGATCGTTCGAAATCATCCTCGCTTCGAGCGAACTGCAATTATCTTCGTCTCGGCAATTCATCTCAGCGATTTTGATCAGCTCAAGGGATATGCTGCGGGCGCGGTCGATTATGTATCGGTTCCCATCATTCCCGAGGTCTTGCGCGCCAAAGTGCGCGTTTTCGTCGATCTCTACCGTAAGACACGTCAGCTCGAGCGGATGAATGAAGAGCTCGAACGGCGTGTGGCCGAACGGACGGCGGAGCTTGAGACATCGTCCCGTCGGCTTGTCGAAAGCGAGCGGCGTCGTAGCATCGCTCTTGCGGCCGGATCGATGGGTTCATGGGATTGGGAATCGGACACCGGCGACCTCACATGGGATGAGGGCCATTACCGAATTTGCGGCCTCACGCCGGGGGCGTTTCGGCCGACCACGGCTTCTGTATGGGCGATCTTGCATCCGGATGACCGGGAAGCAGTGCGGGACGCCGCGCTTGCATCGTTGCGGCTGGGCGAGACGTTTCATCAGGAATTTCGGATTGTGCGGCCAAACGGCGAAGAGCGATGGTGCGTCGCGACCGCGATCATATCGCGAGGCGACGAAGGGCGGGCGCAATTGCTGAGCGGCGTAACATACGACATTACCGAAAGAAAACTGGCCGAGCAGGCGCTTGCGCAGACGAATGAAATGCTCGAGCGGCGTATCGAGGAGCGTACGCGCGAACGCGAATTGGCGCTCGCGCAATTGTTCGAGGCACAGAAGATCGACACGATCGGCCAATTGACGGGGGGAGTCGCGCACGACTTCAACAATCTCCTTATGGCGATCCTCGGCAGCCTCGACATGTTGCGCAAACGCTTGCACGATGAGAAGGAACTTCGGCTTCTCGACAATGCGCTTGAGGGAGCGCATCGCGGCGCCGCCCTGACGAAGCGATTGCTGGCCTTTGCCAGACGCCAAGAGCTCAAGCCGATGGCTGTCGATGTCGCGGGACTCGTCAATAACATCGATGAACTCCTGCGGCGCACTCTTGGCCCGTCGATCGACGTCGCAATTTCGATTCCTGCAGGATTGCCTCCGATTGAGATCGACCCCAATCAGTTTGAACTCGCCTTGCTTAATCTGGCCGTCAATGCCCGCGATGCGATGCCGGATGGCGGCTCCCTGTCGATCTCCGCGTCGCTGGCGCGTAGCGCGGACATCAGTCAGCTCAAGCCCGGCGATTATTTATGCGTGTCGTTGACCGATAGCGGCGTCGGCATGGACGCGGCGACCCTTGCCAAGGCGACCGAGCCATTTTTCACGACGAAGGGGCCGGGAAAAGGAACCGGGCTTGGACTGTCCATGGTCTATGGAATGGCAGCCCAGTCGGGGGGCGCGCTTCACCTTTCCAGCGTCGAGGGGAAGGGGACGACTGTCGACCTTTTCCTGCCGCTCGCCGCGAATCAACAGGTCCCGGCAAAGCCGCCGCTTGATGAGAGCACACAGGTGCCGCTCCGCGCGCCGAAGCTCAACATCCTGGTCGTTGACGACGATTTTCTGGTGCGCGTCGGGGCGGCAGCCATGCTCGAGGACCTCGGCCATATGGTCATCGAGGCGCAGTCGGCGAATGAGGCTCTGCAAATTCTGGAAAGAACCCGGACGGTCGATCTTGTCTTAACCGATTTTGCGATGCCCGGCATGAACGGTGCAGATCTCATGCGCGAGATAGCCAACAGATTTCCAGGCATGAACGTAATTTTCATGAGCGGTTATAGCGAGTCGTCAAAAGTAGAGATCAAGTCTCCATGCGTTCGGCTCGCCAAACCCTTCAGTCAAGATCAGCTTGCGGCGGCCATCTCGCAGGCTTCCACCGATTCGGCACGCGAGACTGCGGCGGAGTGACGATCGAGTCCGAGACATGGCATCGGCGCTCAATTGCCACGATATCGCGCACATGAGAATTCACCACGATTTGAATGTGCAAGCGTTCAGTTTCCACGCGTGAATTGAGGCATGCGGTACAATGTGTGAGAGGTGCGTGGTAGAACGCTCGCATGGTCGCAACCTTCAACCTGCACGAGCCTTGCGGACTTTATCTTAGCCCCACGTTTGCTCTCCCGTCTGCCGTGAACATTGCAATTCGGCAATTCCCGTCCTTCGCTCTCGGTCTCGAATATCTGCGATCGCACGTCAGGCCGGATGCGAGGCGGTTCTATCGAATCATCACTGAAAGCGGCGCGGTATTTGAAGGACGCGACTTCGATGAGCATCCGGCGCAAATCTAGGCCGACCCGTCTGAGGATTTCCTCTTCGAAGATCGGGCCGCCAGCCGTCAATCCTCACGGCATGGCCTCGTGGTCTGCCGATTTGATGCAGCTCTGACTATTTCGAGAAGTTCGGGCGAATACCAATTGCTGTGGCGTTCCAGGTGCTTGCGGACGACCGGCGCTCTCTCAAATGTGTCGCGTAGGAATCGCTGCCAAATCTTCCAATCGGCTTCGGCCATATTGGGCTTTTCCGCCACAACGTGCTCGACATAATTCGCCAGGGCTTCGGTTGCGTAGAGGATGAATTCCCGATTTTCTTCGTCGGCATCGAGATCCTTGCCTTGGTAGAAATATTGGTAGGTTCTCGGAACGCTCGCCAAAAACCTGAGAACTTCGAAGCTTTCGGCGGTTAGCCGTTCGTGCGTCGTTCCCCGGATGGTTCGTTCAGCCTGACCGATCTGCCGTTGGACAAAGACGAAGCCGACGACGGCGGATACGGCCGTCGCCCACGTTCCGAACGCTTCGATGATCTCAGCCCAATTGGGGTCCATCTGCCGCGCCTGTCCGATGAGCAGTTTGCGCACAATCTACGAGGCGGCGGCCAGTTCCAAGCCGCGCGGCGACGTCGGTTTTACCGCGCTTTTTGCACACGCTTTTGGCCGATGGCGCGCAGCCTAAAGCGATCGCGCTCTTCGACCGGGCTCATGGCAATCGCAGCGATCCGCTGCACCCGCGCCGTTGGAACTTTCACGCTCATCCAATGTTCCAGCGCCGGTTTAAGCCGATTTGATGGAGGAATTCATATGCGTAATTATTTACTCGCGAGCGCGGCTGTCGTCGCGCTCGCTCTCTCGGCTCCTTTCGCTTCCGCTCAGGAACACTCCGGCGCAAGCGGGGCCGGCGGTGGCGGCATGGGTGCCGCCGGCGGCAGCGCAATAGGTGGAAGCGCGTCGCAGAATTACGGCGGTGCCAGCAGCGGCTCCGGGAGCGCCGGATATTCGGGCTCGGGCGACAGCGGACCGCAAGGAACTTCGCATAGAGCCGCGCAGGAAAGCGACCGACATGGGGCCGCCAGTGGCGCGGCTGGCCACGAAAATGGCGTGCGCAGCGATATGCGCAGGGGTTCAGCGTCGGACACGGACCATACGCGGCGCAATTCGGCTTCGGATACCGATCATACGCGGCGCAATTCGGCGGAAGGCACAGACAATATGCGCCGCAATTCGACCGAAAGCCTGCGACACGAGCGCACCGGTGCAGATTATGGACGCGATCATAACCGCGGGCTGGCAACCGGCGACACGATGCGCGAGGGCGATCGCCACAACGGTCTCGCCGGCGGCGGCGTTCGCGGCGGCGCTCGGTTGGCGGGTGCGGAACGGGGTCGTTTCGTCGACACCATACGCAGAGAGCATGTCAGCGCCATCGACCATGTTGATTTTGATATGAACGTCGGTGTCATCGTTCCGGATCGCTACCATTACTATCCGTTGCCCGAAGATATCGTCTCATTCGTCCCGCAATATCGCGGCTATTATTTCCTGGTCGCCGAGGGCGACATCCTCATCATTGATCCGGATACGCATCGCATCGTCGATGTGATTCCCGAAGGCTGATGCCGAAGCCGGCGGCCGGATGATCCAGCCGCCACATTCGTGGTCCGTTAGGAACCTCCGGCGCGGGAACCGGGTTCCCCGCCTGACGGAAAATGGAGAAGCCGAATGGACAGCGAAAAGCTTAAGGGCAATGCCAACCGAGCGGCTGGTAAAGCGAAAGAGGACCTCGGAAAGGGCATCGGCAGTGAACGGCTCGTCGCCGAAGGCAAGACGCAGGAAATCGAAGGCAAGATCCGCGAGACTGCAGGCGACGTCAAAGACGCGGGAAAAGATATTCTCGATGCCGCAGACGAGGCCGCTGCCCACGAACGGTGATGCCGGCGATTGCAAGTTTTGTCGCAGGACGGCTGCTACGCCGATGCCGTTCTGCTTGCAAAATGTCGGAACCGCTTCTGCCGCTCTGGTGTTTGCGAGGCGCTTGGCCGGTGCTCGGCGTCGCCCGAATCAGTTCGGGCGGAGCTTTGCTGGCCCGGCGGAAACCAACGGAGGAGAAAATGGTCGATCTTCACAAGAGCTTTTTCTATCCGCTGGCGCTGTTGTCGGTTGTTTCGGTCGGCACGCCAGCTATGGCTCAAGGCATCGTCGGCGGCGCTGACCAAGGCGCGCACGAAGGGGCACGGGCCGCGGGCCCTGTCGGTGCGGTCGTCGGCGGGACTGTCGGAGCGGCCGCCGGCGCGGTCGGCGGCATTCTCGGCGTCGACGAACGCCCGCGCTTCCGCACTTATGTCGAGGAACGCCACATTCGGTCCTATGACTTCGATGGGCCGGTTCGTGTCGGCGCAGTTCTTCCGGCCGAGGGCGTAACGTACTACGACGTTCCGCCGGAATATGGGGTTCGCGAATATCGCTATACCGTGGTCGATGACGAACCGGTGCTCGTCGATCCCTATTCGCATCGTATTGTCGAGATCGTGCGATAGCGCGATGCACGCCCCGCCGGCCTGAGGGCGGGCGGGGCGATCCCCTGCGAGACACCCGGACGAGACGCCAAGCGCGAGTTTTATATATCCTTGGCACTGTCCCCGCCGGTCACCTCATATTCCGCGCCGGTGACCATGTTCGCGGCGTCGGATGCGAGAAAGACTGCAGCAGGAGAAATATCCTCGGGTTCAAGCCAGCCGACTCTGAGCGGCACCGTCGGCGCGCGGACATCCCAGGCCTCCTGCGGCGTCGGATGCTGCGGCACGCTGCGACCCGTCTCCGCCATGCTTTCGCGCAAGCGCGTCTCGTATCGCGTCAGAGGCGTATCGACGAGACCCGGAATCAGTGCATTGACGGTAATGTCGTATTGGCCGAGCTCTATGGCCGCCGATTTCATCAGGCCGATGATACCCCATTTCGATGCCGAGTAGCTTGCGGCATCCTTTGTGCCGTGCTTGCCTTGCATGGAGGAGAGTAGAATAAAGCGCCCCTTGCGCTGCTTTATGAACGTGGGGGCGAAGGCGCGGATCGTATTGGCCGTACCGTTGAGATTGTTTTCGATCACATCGTTCCAATCGGCATCGGTCATTTCGACAAGCGGCGACCAGCGTTGGATCGCTGCATTGGCGACGACGATGTCGATCCGCCCATATCTCGTATCGATATCGTCGGCGATCCGGCGCAAAGCGCCGATGTCGCGGATATCCGCGCGGATGGCCTCGCCCCTGCGGCCGTAAGTCTTAATCAGGCGCACGGTCTCTTCAAGCTCGGCCGGGGTCGCTGGCACGGCATTCGACGCCGCCGATACAGGACCGGCGATGTCGAGCGCAATCACGTCGGCGCCGTTGGCAGCAAATTCGACCGCGATCGCGCGGCCAATCCCGCGCGCTGCCCCGGTCACCAACGCAACTTTCCCGGTCAGGGTACTTCCGCGCCCCGGCCGCACCGGTCCGGCGCTGACCGAAGCATTGGGCTCAGGCATCGGCTTTCCATCCAATTCATGCGGCGGAGGATCGGTCCGAATTTGCGCGGCTGCGCCACCGGCCGCCGCCGCACCTGCGGCCGCAGCGCTGAACAGCAAATGTCGACGGAACGGATCGTAGTTTTGCATTGAATCATCCTTGCGTAAGGGATTGGGTTCGATGGGTGGCGCAACGGAATTTCACTGCTCATCCTCCGAAGTCCGGATGAGAGATACCGCAAACAGGCGAGCCTTTGCCGGCGCGCCCGGGAAGCGCGCCGCCGCCTAATTTGCCGCCGGCAGGCGGAACTCGGGTGCGCCATTCTTGTTTCATGCGTAAATCTCGGCCCAATCCGGACTCGCGCGCATGACCATCGCCCGACCGCCCGCGGTCGTAAGCGGCGCTTCGACGGGCCGGTTACGACCTTGCCAAGGCGGCGACTCAGGAGACCCCGATGGCGAAGACGCAAGAAAAATGGTCGGCAGATGTGACCGAACATAGCGATGCGCTCGACCTCGCGTCGAAGACCTTTACTTCCGATAACCCCACAACGATCGCGCGTTCGCTCAAACGCGCGGCGGAGAAAAGCCATCGCCGCAAGGCCGATCCGTATCGATCGGCGATGTCGATGCTGACCTTTTATATCAATCGCGCCGGCACGAATGTCTCGGCCCAGCGCAAGCGTAAGCTCGAAGCCGCTAAAGGTGCGCTGAGGCGACTGTTCGGCCGCGAACGCTAGCTTTCGACTTGATAGGAACATCGAGGCGCTATTGGCGTTTTCCGGCATCTATAGAGGAACGGAACATGCCGAGAAAATCGCAATCAGCCAGCAAGGACGTCAAAAGCGCCATGCACCGCCGCAAGGCCGGTACGCTGAAAAGCGGGCGCAGCGGAAAGACCGCGAAGAGTAAGAAGCAAGCCATTGCGGTTGGCTTGAACGAGGCGCGCGCAAAAGGGAAAAAAGTGCCCAAGCGCAAGGCCTCGTAATTCAAGCCTCAAGACCCGCCGCGACCAGGAGCGTCCGATGTCCGATGTCCGAAGCCTCTCCCGAGAATTGCTCGCGAATGAGGCGCGCAATCTCCATGCAATCCAGAAGAACGCCAAGGCGATGATGGACCGCGTGATCGATCGGCTTGACGATTATCCAGATGCCAAGCAACGTTTGATCGCGCATCTTTCCGACAAAGACAACGAGATGCGCCGGCTCGAGGTCGTCCTGCAAGATCTCGGGGAGGACCTCTCCTCGGTTGAGGATTCCGCGATGTCGATGATGGGTCGTCTCGCGGGCGCAATGACCGGGTCGCTCGACGACGATATTATCAAAAGCAGCATGATCACCTACGGACTCGCGAGCTATGAGATTTGCGCCTACGAAGGCATGATCGTACTCGCGGAGAAGGCGGAGCAGCCGACGGCCGTTTCTCTCCTCGAATCCTGCCTGGCCGAGGAACAAGCCATGGCCCAATGGCTGCACGAGCACATGACGCCGACGCTGGAGCAATATCTCAAATTGCGCTGCGAGGAAGGCCGCGCCGCAGCGCATTAGCGAGCCCCAGGCCGAAACGAGGCTGACCTCGGAAACGTCATGCCAGTACCGGCGCGTTGGCGCAGTTGCGTTGAAATGGCCGGCGAGAGACGCGACCTTGCGCGGATTGATGCGCAAGGCCGCGCGGTGACGCTATTGCGCCGGGGCTTTTTCGGACGCCTTGTCAAACGCGGGCGCCGCCTTGAGTTGGTCCTTCGTCATGTTCAGGACGAGCCAAGACTTGTCGTTGTTGGACGCCACCTTGAGCTCGGTGAACGGGATCGCGACGTCCTTTTGACCGACGCCGAGGAAACCACCGACGCCGATGACCGCCTTTGAAACCGAACCATCCTTGCTGATCACGAGATCATCGACGCTGCCGATCTTATTTTGGTTCGGGTCATAGACTGAGGCTTGGTAGACGTCTGACGCGAGCCAATGATCGGTGGTGAGCGAGGAATCGTTCGCCGCAAACGCGGCGTTGCTCTCGGCCACAACAAAAGTGCTTGCGGCGGCAAAAACAGCCGCGGCCATAAGCTTCGTAAGCATGGTTTTATCCTCCAGGATTCTATGCGGCTCTCGAACGCGGCTGGGGCGCTTTGCGTTCCTTCGAAACCCAAACAGCGCGGGTGAAGCGGCGACGTCGTCGGTTTTGCGTTGGGTCGGCGGCGCAATATTGCGCCTGCCGCGCCAAGGCTTCGTCGCGCATCTTATGCAGAGACGCAGACGACCAAATCGGGGCGCTTGGCCGACGGGGCTTGCGGAGATCGGCACGTCGAGCGCTGCAATTGTACAGGCATCTTTGACGATGTTGCCTGTGATCGGCGCCCATTGCATGCAGGCTGCGTCATCGACATTCGACAGCGACTCGCAAGCAGACGCATCCGAGGACGCGGGCATTCCTGAAAGCACGACTAAAAGAGCGAGCGGCGTCCTCGGGAGAAAGAAAAGACCGGCAACCGCGATCAGCGCAGTATGGGAAATATGACGAGAAAGATACCTCGGCGCGGAACTACAAACTGCGCCTTTGGTTTCGATGTCATGGGAAGGAGAAGGGTTTTATAGATGGCAAGTGCACAGTCTACGCGCTGTTTGTCTTCGTCCATCGCTGATCGAAAAGTCAAGATGACTGCTCGGAGTCGGGCAGTCATCTTTTCCCTCAAAGTCAATGCTGGAGGCTCGGCCGAATTATGAGGGGCGGAACGCGCATTTTGTCTGATTTGCCGACTTTCGATGAGGCTGGCGACCTCACGGTGATCATCGAAACGCCCAGGGGAAGCAGCCACAAATACGATTATGATCCCGCCGCCGATGTTTTTGAATTGGCAAAAACGCTGCCCGAGGGCATGAGCTTTCCCTACGATTTCGGGTTTATCCCTTCGACGCTTGCGGATGATGGCGATCCGCTCGATGTTCTTGTGCTTATCGATCAGCCGGCGATGACCGGGTGCCGCCTCAAGGCCCGGCTCATCGGCGGAATCGTCGCTGAGCAGCGCGAACAGGGCGGAGATTGGCTGCGCAACGACCGTCTGCTTGCGGTTGTCAGACACAGTCATCAGCACCAGGGGGTGCACAAGCTCGACGACTTGCGGCCTGGGCTCTTGGACGAAGTCGCGGAATTTTTCGTGCAATATAATAAAGAGGAGGGACGAAAGTTTCGCTCGCTCGGGAACTGCGATGACAAAGCCGCGATGGCGCTTGTCGAGAAGAGTATCAAGCGTTTCAAGAAGAAGAGGGCGGGTTCTTAAGGAGCCCGCGCCTTCCCCAGTCACGGGCGTCCTCATCATTAGACGATCATTCACGCGGCATGGCGATTGACCGATCGCGTTGCAATCCGAGAAAGTAATTCGTCCGTTTTCTTTTCTTCCTGGAGCGTGGCTTCGAGCAAAGGCACGGCATCCTTCAGCCCCAATTCCGCGGCCCAGGTTTTCAACGTCCCATAACGGCTGATTTCGTAATGCTCGACAGATTGCGCTGCCGCAAGAAGGCCTGGATCCAAGGCCTCCGTGTCGCTGAAGTCCTCGATGACTTCTTTTCCTTCTTCGATGATGCCGAGGATTGCGTCGCAGGTCTTGCCGCGTGCCGGCTTGTCGATCATCTCGAATATTTGGTCGAGGCGGTCGACGTGACCTTGCGTTTGATCGCGATGCTCTTCGAAGGCGTGGCGTAAGTCGTCGGTCTGGGCCGCCTTTGCCATTTTCGGCAAGGCGCGTAGAATCTGCTTTTCGGCAAAATAAATGTCTTTGAGCGTTTCATAGAAAAGCGCGTTGAGGTCCTTGGCCTGTTTCGTCATTGCTGTCTCCTAAACGATTGCGATCCGCTTGGGGGGCACCGCATGCGGTCACCTATAACCGGCAGAAAATTTATACGTTCCGGCAAATACATCTCGAGGGTCGCGATCGGCACGACCCTCATCGCAGCGCTGACGCTTCGATTGCTAGGCGCGTGCGGGCGCGAGTCCGCAGGAAGATGGAACGTGATCGGCGTGCCGGAATTGGGCGTAGCGACCGATCAAGGCGAAACCTCTTACGTCTGGGGCGGCTGCGTGGCCGCGATGGGTCAGGTGAGAGGATCAAATGGCTAACGGTCCGAGAAACATGCAAGACGTTGCGCGGCGCTTCCTGATCTATCTGGCCGTAATCGGAATTATCGCAATCATCGCGGTCGCGGTCCTGATGCCGCATCTGTCGACGCACGGGCCGCATTCTTAAGCTGGGCGCGGACCGAAGGCATCATCATTGCAGCTCACGGATCCATGATGCGCCTCGCATGAGCACCGGCGGGCATTCGTGCAATTCAATTGGGAATCGAGACATCGACACTCGTCGCACGGTAGCGAAGCGCAGAGCCGACCATCGGAACAAACGTTTTCTTTTCAGAACAAAATCAAAGGAAACGTCCATGCTCGAATATGTATTGCGGTTTGTGGTCGGGGGCATTGCGGTGTCGGCTTTTGCGGTCCTCGGCGACCTATTGCGGCCGAAGAGCTTCGCCGGCCTATTCGGCGCGGCGCCTTCGATCGCCGTCGCGACCTTGCTCATCGCTATTCAGGAAAAAGGCGCATCATTCGCCGCGGCGGAGGGCCGTTCCATGGTTGTCGGCGCACTCGCGTTGGCGGCCTATAGCTGGACAGTCTGCGTCCTACTGAAAAAGTTTCGTATCTCTTCCCCGGCGGCGACGGTAGCGGCCTTGGGCGCCTGGCTGCTGGTTGCTTTTGGGCTTCAACAGACATTTCTCGGTCTCTGATGATTATCGGGATCAAGCCAAATGCCTTACGAGAAACGCGCTGGTACGAATACGCGATCCGATTTGTGCTGGGCGGCGCGACGACCGTCTTCGCGGGCCTGATCGCCGCCCGATTCGGGCCGATCATCGGCGGTCTCTTTCTCGCCTTCCCGGCTATCTTTCCGGCGAGCGCGACCATGATTGAAAAGCACGTCAGGGAACGGAAGGAGCAGGCCGGACTTTCCGGCGCCCGGCGCGGCAAGGACGCGGCAGCGCTCGACGCCTCCGGCACGGTGCTGGGAAGCTTCGGCCTTGCTGCCTTCGCCGCGGTCATCTGGGCGCTGATCGAAACGAGTCCGGCGCTCGCGCTGGGCCTGGCGATGTTCGTCTGGTTCGCTGTGTCGATGCTCGCCTGGCGTCTGCGCCGTCGGGGCCGGTCGATGGCACATTGCTAGCAGACCTGCAGCGATAGCCGATGTTGCGTCGCACGCGTTGGGGGCGCCAGTTGCCAAGTCCAAGACAAGGAACCCAGACCGCAGCTTTGCATTAAGGATTGGAGAGGAGACCCTGTCATGGTCCTCGCAAAGTCGCCAACGTCTCCGCTCAAATGGCTCGGCGTCGCGCTTCTGTCCGACCTTCTCATCTATCTCTGCTATCGCCACACCGTGCTTTCTCCCGATGCGCTGAAGTGGACCCCTTGGGCGTTTTCCGATTGGCTGGTCAATTACAGCGCCGGCTTCGTGCGGCGCGGACTTGCCGGCTATTTGATCGGCCTCTACGCGCGAGGCCAGCCCGCCGCGCCAATCGTCAACATGATCGTCTTGGCGAATTTCGCGACGCTGGTTCTTGCGACATCTTTGCTTCTGATCTTATCGCGCCGGCTCGGCGCGCTCGCCGCCATTCTATTCATGTTGGTCCCTGGCGGACTCTGGTCGATGCAGTTTGGAAATGAATTCTATTACCGCAAAGAATTGCTCTTCTACGTCTATATCGCGCTCATTTGCCTGATTTATCTCACCGCGCGGCGCACCGCTCGCGGGCCGGCGTCAAATCTGCTCGACAGTCTCAATTGCGGCTTGATCGCGATCCTCTCTGTCGCGCTGAGCTTTACGCACGAGGCGTTTCTCTTCATCGGTGCAGTTCCCTCGATCATCGTTCTCTATTGGATCGGTTGCATTCGCTGGCCGGCTTCGCGGATGAGCGTGGCGCTGTTCTACGGCATTGCGATGCTCGGCCTATTCCTGACGCTCATGATGTTCAAGGGCGACGAGAATTCCGCTCGGATGATTTGGCGCGGTCTCAATCCCGCCGACCGCGCACTCATTTCGAACAATGGCGAGATCGCCGGCGGCATCTCGGCGATGGGCTGGAGCACGATGCGCGAACTCGGCGAAACTCTCCATGTCGTGCTGAAAGGAACAGCCTGGTATTATCTTTTGGCGTTGGCCGTCTCGCTGTCCTATATTCTCGCGACGACGCAGCTCTTCTGTATTGATCCGGATCGTAGCGCAACCGCGGCCCATCGTTCCGCTTGGACCGCCAGGTTATTTGCGCTCTGCGCCGTGGGGGTGGCACCGCTATTTGTGGTCGGCGCCGATTGGGGGCGTTGGATCGTTGCGATCAATATGATGACGATTCCGTTGATTTGCGCCGGAGAATTCGCATCGCTCCTGCCCTTTCCGCCGCTTGATCTGTGCGCGACCTTTGCTCGAATTGCGCCGGCGAAATGTCTCGGCGTTATCTGCGGCGCGGCTCTGCTTTTGACTGCGCTGACTTTCCGCATTCCGGAATGCTGCCTCGTCGGAAGCGGCGATGGCTTTACGACAGCGGAACGGCAGCTTCTCGCTTTGGTGAGCCGCACATTGCGAGACAAATCGCCGGGGCAAGTGGTCTCTGCTTCGCCTATCCATGATGCGACGGTGCTCTCGTTTCCGCGACAATGGGCTTCCACGAGGCTCGAAAACGTCCCCGCGGATGGCTCTGTCAAAGCCTTCGGCCGGACCCCCAAATGCGAATGACCGATGCAGAAAGAGTGCTGGCCGCAGCGATCGCGGCACGATGAGGTATAAAAGGATAGCTTGCAAGTTTTCCTGTTTTATCCTATCGTCTGCGCATGAAAGCGTCTTCCGAGACCTCAATACCCCTAGAGACGGCCGTTACCGAGCTTTCGCTCGCGATTGGTCAGCTCTTGCGGCGCTTGCGCGCGGAATCGAATCCCGACGGGCTGACATGGTCGCAGACCGTGGCCTTGGCTCGGCTTGAGAAGGCCGGTCCAACGACGACGGCGGACCTTGCGCGGGCAGAATCGGTGAAGCCGCAGTCCATGGGCGCCACGCTCGCTGAGTTGGAGCGCGAAGGCCTCGTCAAGCGTCATCCCCATCCGACAGATGGTCGTCAGGTGTTATTTGCGTTGACCGCCGAAGGTGTCGAGGCGAGGCGAAAGCGTAACGCCGCAAAACAGAAATGGCTGCTGGCCGCCATGGCCAAACTCGATCCCGACGAGCGGCGGGTGCTCCTGTCCGCAACCGCCCTGATCAAGCGGCTCGCCGAAGCCGATTAAGTCGCTACAGACATAGATGCAACGCGCAGGTTGCCGCGTTCCCAATTCGCCGAAAGGAAATATCGTGTCCGTGACCGCCCTCGATCCGAACTCGGCACTCATTGTCGTCGATCTTCAGAAAGGCCTCATTTCACTTCCAACCGTCCATCCGATGGAGGGCGTGGTGAAGCAGGCCGCGGCACTGGCGGAGGCCTTTCGCGATCATGGCTTGCCGGTCGTGCTGGTCAATGTCGCTGGCGGCGCGCCGGGGCGGACGGAGCAGCCGAGAAGCCGGCGAGACTATCCGGAAGGGTGGACCGATCTGGTCCCCGAGTTGAACCGGCAACCGCACGATCATCTCGTAACGAAACATACGCCAGGCGCTTTCACGAATACGGATCTCGAAGCGCGTCTGAGATCATCGGCGGTTACGCAGGTCGTCATCGCCGGCGTCGCTACCAGCAATGGCGTCGAGGTCACGGCTCGCCAAGCCTTTGAGCTCGGCTTCAACGTCACCCTCGCGACCGATGCGATGACCGACTTGCACGCCGATTTGCACGCCCACAGTATCGCGCGCGTTTTTCCGCGGATCGGCGAGACCGGTACGACACAGGATATCATCGCCCTCCTGAGGCGGGGTGCCTGACCATGGATTGGCCTCACGATATCGCTTATCTGTTCGGCGGGGCGTGTCTCGCGAATGCCGTGCCGCATTTTGTCAGCGGCATGATGGGACGACCCTTTCAGAGCCCCTTTGCCAAGCCGCCGGGCAAAGGCCTTTCGTCCTCGACAGTGAATGTACTTTGGGGATTTGCGAACTTTGTCTTCGCCTATCTTCTTATCGGCCAGGTAGGGGATTTCGATCTCCGCGCCGCCGATCACGTCACCGCTGTTGGAATCGGCGCTTTGGCGATTGCCGTCATGTCCGCGCGCCTGTTCGGGCGGTTTTACGGCGGCAATGTTCCGACGCGTAGGCTCTGATCGCTGCCCATCTCGCGAACCAAGCGATGGCCCCGCAGCCTGTTGCTGAACGGGGCCTTTATTCGCTTAGAGCGAATCGTCTGCTTTTCGCTGATAGGTTCGCGTCATCCTCTGCACTTGGCCTTCGTGCTTGGATGGCGCCCAAATTTTGAATTGTCGGCGGCCCGTCACCTTGCCGGAGCGCTCCGGCAAAAGATCCGAACCGTGACCGTGATTAGCTCACGGTCTCCAAGACTGGCCCGGTGGAGTCATCAAACCTCCTTGCCTGATTGGCCCAACAGTGTCGCTCCTCACCGCATTCTTGAGCAAAAAGCTCCAGAAACAGCGGGCTCTGCCTTTCAGGTTCGAAATCTTTCCGATTGGGAAGATCTCCTTCCGTCGAGGTGCGACACCGATCATATTTGCGCCTCCAAGCGTTCTGTCAACAAGCATTCTGGCAATGAGAGAGCGCCGGAGGCCATCGCGCTGGCCGCAAAAAGGGAGCCGCATAACAGCGAGCCGGGGGCTGATCGCATAGTCCGCCCGGCGCTCACGTCGAAACATGCGGCGGCGGAGGCGCCGGCAACAGCAATTCCCCGGCCGAAATCAATGTCACGAGGCCGCCGATGACGAGATGCGCGATGGCTGCCCTGTGATCGGCGCCAAAACCCAAAAGCAAAGGCGCCGCTGCCGTCAGCAGGCCGAGCCCGACATCGACCTCTCTAAACGCACGGGTGAATTCGCTGAGGGTCGAAGTCACGCAGGCGAAAATCGCGACGCCCGCGACGAGGCTCGATGCCATCGCGCGATCATCGTCCGAATAGCCCAAGAACCACGGCGCGGCGATCAGCAAGAGCGCGAGGATGAGTACGACGCCATCGTAACGAGACGCTTTATCGACATCGGAGTGATTGGGCATTTGCACCTCCGAAAAGCGGCGCGCACGTCCAGCCAGGATCATGTCGCGAAACCACCGCGAGCCGTGGAGGCCGGCAAGCCGCGGTCCTCAACGCGTTCACCGAAGTCATCGTTCCGGCGTTAAAGAATGATGCGAAAATTTTCTCTGGGCCCCGGAGCGCACGGTGGAAGCCCTGGGTGCCTCTCTCAACTGAGATCGATGGTCGTCTCGACGACATGGCGGAGCGGCGCATTCTCAGCCGTGAGCGTCATCCGCAGCTTCAGCTCCCTGCCATCGACCTTGTTCTCGCGGACGATGCGCTCGATCTCTCTTTGTGAGGTTACGCCGACCTCCTTGAGGAATTTGCGCACGGCAATGTTAAAGCTATCCTCGTCCATCATGCGTCTCCTTCATTGCGAACATGGCATGAGAAGAAAGCGATATGTATCCAATCTTTCCGGCCGGGGCACGAAATTCCCCTGCGATCGATTTGGCCGCCATTGCGCGATATGATGGTTTGCGCGGCCGAGTCGTTAGATGCCAACATGTCCTTCGATGAGCTCGATGACCTGAAGTTTGCGGATGAGCATACTGCTTTGGCGGCAGCGCTTGCTGCCCCGCCGCTCGACCCCGATGCGCGCGCCAGGGTCCAGCTGGAGGCGGAGGCCCTGGTCAGCGCCGCCCGCCGGCCTCGGCGTCGTGGGGCCGTCGAGAGCTTTCTGCAGGAGTTCAGTCTCTCGACTCCCGAGGGCCTCGCGCTCATGTGCCTTGCCGAGGCTCTGCTTCGCACGCCAGACCAGAAAACCCGCGACCGCCTGATCGCGGCCAAGATCGCTTCGGCGGATTGGGCGAGGCATGTCGGGCACTCCGACAGTCTGCTGGTCAATGCCTCGACCTGGAGCCTTATGCTGACCGGCAAGCTTGTCGCGCCCGATCAAGAAGCGATCCACAATCTTCCCGCCTTCATTCACCGGCTGGCGGCGCGGTTGGGCGAACCGGTCATCCGTGCGGCGGTCGCCGCAGCGGTGCGAATCATGGGCGAGCAATTCGTCCTGGGCGCGACGATCGCGACCGCATTGAAGCGCGCGCATCACGAGGGCTTTGTCTGTTCCTTCGACATGTTGGGGGAAGCGGCCCGGACCGAGGATGATGCCGAGCGCTACCACGCGGCTTACGCCACCGCCCTTGCGCTCGTGGCTGCACAGGCGGGAGGCGGCGGACCGGGGCGCGGCCACGGCATCTCGGTCAAGCTCTCGGCGCTGTCGCCGCGTTACGAGCCGCGCCAAATGGAGCGCGTGGGGGGCGATCTCTATCCACGCCTGAAGGACCTGGCGATCGCGGCCGCGAAAGCCGGCATCAACCTCACGCTCGATGCGGAAGAAGCCGACCGGCTCGTGCCTTCTCTCGCAATCCTTGCGCGGCTGGCGCATGAGCCCGATCTCGGCGGCTGGCCGGGCCTTGGATTCGCCATACAAGCCTATCAGAAGCGCGCGCCGCAGGTCATCGAGGCGGCGGCCGCCATCGCGCAATCGAGCCGTCGTCGGCTGATGGTGCGCTTGGTCAAGGGCGCTTATTGGGACAGCGAAATCAAACGCGCGCAAGTCCTAGGCCTGCCCGATTATCCGACCTACACGACGAAGGCCGCAACGGACCTGTCTTATCTCGTCTGTGCGCGGGTGCTGCTTGCGGCGCACCCCGCCCTCTACGCCCAGTTCGCGACGCATAATGCCTATACGCTGGCGGCTGTGCGGGACATGGCACGCGCGCAGGGCGCCGTTCCCGAATTTCAGCGTTTGCATGGCATGGGTGAAGCACTTTACGCCGGCGCTTTCGAACGTTATGGCGCCTTTCCGCTGCGCGTCTATGCGCCGGTCGGCAGCCACGAAGATCTATTGCCTTATCTGGTGCGACGGCTTCTGGAAAACGGCGCCAACACATCCTTCGTGCACGCTTTGCTCGATGAACGCGTAGCCGTTGCCGAGGTCGTCACGGATCCGATCAAGGCCGTCGAGTCGATCGGCGCGGCGCGAAATCCGCGCATTCCGCGCCCGGCCGATCTTTATGGACCGGCGCGCCGCAATGCATCGGGCGCCGATCTTTCGACGGCTCGCACGCGGGGCGAACTCGCCGGCGCGGTGACCGCGCTCGATTCCGAAACCTTGGTCGCGGGCCCGATCGTCTGCGGACGGCTTAGGGTCGTCAGCGCCGAGGCTCGGGTATCGCCCGCCAGGCTCGATCACGTTGTCGGGCACGCTGCATCGGCCAGCATGGAGGATTTGGAAACGGCTTTTGCCGCCGCCAAAGCGGCGCAGCCGGTCTGGGATGCGCTTGGCGGCAAGGGTCGCGGTGCCGTTCTGCGCGCCATGGGCGACGCGCTCGAAGCCGACCGCAACCGGCTCGTCGCTCTATTGGCGCGCGAAGCCGGCCGGACACTGAGCGATGGAATTGCAGAACTGCGCGAGGCGATCGATTTTTGCCGCTACTACGCCTGTCTCGCCGAGCAGCAATTTGCCGAAAGCAAATTGGCCGGCCCTGTCGGCGAGACCAACCGGCTTCAATTGCGCGGGCGCGGCGTCTTCGCTTGCATCAGCCCGTGGAATTTTCCGCTTTCGATCTTCACCGGGCAGGTCGCGGCAGCGCTTGCCGCCGGCAATGCTGTTTTGGCGAAGCCCGCCGAGCAGACGCCGCTGATCGCGGCCGAAGCCGTGCGCCTTTTCCGCGGCGCAGGGCTTGCGGCGGACGTGCTGCATCTCCTGCCCGGCGCGGGCGAGACGATCGGTGCGGCGCTCGTCGCTCATGGCGCTTGCGACGGTGTCGCCTTCACCGGCGGAACGGAAACGGCTTCGGTCATCAACCGAGCCTTGGCGGCGCGGCATGGGCCGATCATTCCATTCATTGCGGAAATGGGCGGCTTGAATGCCTTGTTCGTGGATACGACCGCTCTGCGCGAGCAAGTGATTGATGATGTCCTCGTTTCGGCATTCGGTTCGGCGGGCCAGCGCTGTTCGTCGTTGCGGCTGCTTTTCCTGCCTTATGAAACCGCGGATCGTCTGATCGAGGGATTGATCGGTGCCATGCGGATGCTGGTGCTCGGAGATCCCGCCGATCCAAGCACCGACATCGGCCCGATCATCGACGCCCAAGCAAAGGCCGGGTTGGAAGCTCACGCCGAACGCTTGCGTCGCGATGCGAAGGTCCTGTACCAGCTCAAGGCGCCGGACAGCGGCTTTTATTTTGGCCCCCTGCTCGCCGAGCTTCCCTCCGCCGGATTTTTACAGCGGGAAGTTTTCGGGCCCATCCTGCACGTGGTCCGTTATGATCCGGAACAGGTCGCAGCGGCTGCCGCGCCGCTGCGCGCGAGCGGCTATGGCTTGACGCTCGGCATTCATAGCCGCATCGAATCCTTCGTCGATCACGTGCAGCGCCTGGTTCCGGCTGGGAATGTCTATGTCAATCGCGCCATCACCGGTGCTGTGGTCGGAGTCCAGCCATTCGGCGGTCTTGGTCTATCCGGCACCGGGCCAAAGGCGGGTGGCCCGCATTCGTTGTTGCGCTATGCGACGGAACGTGCGGTCAGCGTCAATATCGCGGCGCAAGGCGGCGATCCGGCCTTGTTCAATCTTTCCTGACACCCCCTAAGCCGGCACGGCGCCCCGAACCGCTTTCACCATAAAATGACGGCGCGGGATGACCTCAGCCATGATTTGCACGGCCCGCCTGATTTCGTTGCCGCCAAGTGCCGAATAGCCGAGCAGGATCGCGCGGTCGCGATAACGGTCGGCTTGTTCGAAGGCTCCGCCGGACGCCAGCGTATGCACGCGAACACCGCCGTGTGCATCAAGCTTCGCTTTGAAATCCGCCGCTGAAATATTCTCCGGAAGCCGCCACATCACATGCATGCCGGCATGTGCGCCCCAGATATCGGCCTGGCCGAAAGAACTCTCGATCTGAGAAATCAAGCAGCTAAGCGTGTCCGAATAGCTCTTGCGAATTTTGCGCAAGTGGCGCCGATAACCGCCCTCGAGGATAAAGCGGGCCAGCAGTGTCTGTTCCAACCAGGGATGGCCGTAATTCGTCATCGCCTTCACTTTGCGGGCGACATCGACCAACTGCGGCGGGACGATGACATAACCCGTGCGCAGGCCCGCGCCCAATGATTTCGAGAAGGTGCCGACATAGATGACGCATTGTCCTGTGTCGGCCCCGGCGAGAGAGAGAAACGGCGGCCCGTCAAAATTGTAGTCGCTGTCATAATCATCTTCGATGAGATACGCGCCGGTACGGTGCGCCCAATGCAAGAGCTCCTGACGGCGATCGAGCGACAGCGCGGCGCCGGTGGGAAATTGATGTGACGGCGTAACATACGCAAGGCTCACGCCCGACTTGCCGCCGGGTCTGGGCAGCCCGTCGGTCACAAGGCCGTTGCGGTCCACCGGAACCGGGAAAATCCGGGCGCCGTAGCTTTGAAAGGTCCGCAGGGCGCTGCCGTAACACGGATCTTCCATGACGACGCCTGTGTCAGTCGTCACCAAGATCCGGCAGATAAGATTGATTGCCTCTTGTGTGCCGGCGGTGACGATCACGGCCTCTTCAGAACATCTGACGCCGCGGGACCGCGAGACATGTTGCGCGATCGCTGCGCGCAATTCGATGATGCCGCCGGGATCGTTATATTCGGTGAGATGGGTTTCGGCTGCGTGCAGTGCCTCGTCGGCGAGCCTGCGCCAGGCCGCGCTCGGGAACAGGGTTTTGTTCGGCCGGCCGGGCCAGAAGTCGATCACGCTATCGCGTTGGCGATCGGGGACGGAGGGCACGTCGGTCGCAAATATGACGGGCGCGCGCGCCGTCGAAACCGGCAGGGGCCGCGCCGCCGACGCTGCGATCGTCAAACAGGAGTCCGGTACCGCTTTCGTGACAAACGTTCCAACGCCGCCGATCGTCGAGAGATAGCCTTCGCTCATGAGACGATCGTAGGCTTGCAGCACCGTGTTTCTCGAGATGCGGTATTGTGCAGCGAGCTCCCGCGAGGGCGGCATTTCGCAGCCAGGCTCAAGCCGGCCGCTCACGATCTGCTGGCGCAATTGATCGGCGATCTGGCTCTGGAGGCTTGCTCCGCGTTTGCGGGACAAGGACAAAGCAATGAGCATCGTGGCGCTCTCCGCGAGGAGAATGACGTCCGGAGGGCGAGCGTCGCCCATCCGGGTCCTGCCAGTATGCCGCATCTAGCGCTTGGGGGGATAACGAAAATTCTTCGCAAAGTCGGGAACCGCAATGCCCGGTGCGAGCTTCGGATCGCAAATCAATTGCCCTTGCGCGATTGAAAGCGGAACGGCGCCGGACCAGCGGTCGGATGCGCAATCTTCTTCTTCGTCGCCGGCGAGCACGTCATTGACCTTCGCGGAGACCTCATCGAGGCGCAGGCGAATGACCTTGGTTGCGCGCCATTCTTGCTCGTTGGGCTTGCGCGCATAATCCCAGAGCCCCGGGGCGAGCCGGTCGGTGAAGATTGCGAGCGCCTCGCGTTTCATTTCTTCCGGAACCAGTTCGGCATTGCCGAGCGCCATGACGGATCTGAACTGGACGTTGTGATTCATCGCTGCGCGAGCGAAAACGATGCCGTCGAGATGCGTCACCGTAAAACAAACAGGTATTCCGGTTTCGAGATTTTTCAGCATTCGGCTGGCGGCGGAGCCGTGCCAATAGACATAATCGTCGATGCGCCAATGACTGGTCGGCGTAACATAGGGCTGACCGTTGAAGACATAACCGACGTGACAGATGATACCGGCATCGATGATATTATTGATCGTCTCGCGATCATATTTGCCGAGCCAATGATAACGACGTAAACGCGTTCTCTCTGAAGCAGGTTCGTCCGCCATTTCGCTCCCCAAAAAATTCCGGCGCCGAAAGCCCTAACGGCAGCGCATCCGGAGAATTCCAGGCCTTCAGGGGAGCGAAAAGAGCCGGATACTGGGAATTCTTTAGGTCCAGGTCTCAGCCGAGAGCACAGGTCCGGGTCGGCCGGCTTTTTCAGGAGCCGCCCCGCGGCAATCCGGCAGGGGATTGTGAGATTTGTCACTTCCGCGGCCAATCGGCCTTTGATAAGGTTGCGGTTGCGTTTGGGCACTCCCCTTCGCACCGAAACGGCTCTCCATTGGGGTGGAGGGCTGTTTCTTTATGCGTCACCGCCGCCGCTCAGTGGGTGGGCGACCCAGCCTCAAAGCCGCTCAGAGCCGCATGCCTCCAGATGGGAGACATCCTCTTCGATATCGGCGCGGACATTATTCGTCTAAAATCCGAAATCGAAGCCGAGAATGCCCGCCGCGATCGCGTCGAGGTGAGTCTCCAAGGCAAAATGACCGGTGTCGAGCAAGCGGACCTCCGCGTGAGGCAGGTCGCGCCGATAGGCTTCAGCGCCGGCGGGGATGAAGAAGGGGTCATTGCGGCCCCAGATCGCAAGCAGGCGTGGCGCGCGCTCGCGGAAATAGGCCTGATAGAGCGGGTATCGCTCTATGTTGGATCGGTAGTCGCGTTTGAAACCGAGTTGAATCTCGTCGTTTCCGGGCCGCGCCAGGATCGCGGCGTCGAGCCAATAGGCCTCCGGTTCGATCTCAGAGGGGTCAGGTACGCCGTGAAAATAGGCGTCGCGGACCCCGGCGAAAGTGAAGCGGCGCTTTATTGTCTCGCGGAGTTCCGCCGTCTGATGGTGCCAGAATGCGCGCACGGGACGCCATGCAGCTTCTCCCAAGCCTTCGACATAGGCATTGCCGTTCTGGGAGACGAAGCCCACAACCCGCTCCGGGGCGGCGAGGGCAAGGTTAAACCCGACGGGCGCACCATAGTCGAAGACGTACATGGCGAAACGCTTGAGCCCGAGGGCATCGACGAAGGCGCGGATCGTCTGCGTGAGGCCATGAAAATCGTAGCGGTAGCGGCGTTCGGCCGGGACCTCGGTGAAGCCGAAGGACGGCAGATCTGGCGCAATCACCCGATAGCGGTCCGCGAGCCGCGGCATCAAATGGCGGAAATAAAACGATGAATTGGCGAAGCCTTGGAGAAGGAGCAGGACGGGTGCCGACGCGCCGCCGGCTTCACGGTAAAATACGCGGACGCCGTCCGCGTCGATGAAGCCATGTTTTACGCGCATAGGGGCGACCGGTTGGGACGGGCTCGATGCCGCGGTCGCGCCAGCCGCCGGGAGCACGGCCGCCATGGCGGCCGAGCTCGATAACGCGGCCCGTCGCGTTAAGGTCTTGCCCTGCATTGCAATCTCCTGCGAATCCTTCGAGGGCTTGCAACGCCATGAGCAAAGCGCTCACACGATGTGCCGATCGAGGAGGCGGCCTTCCCGATATAGTCCGGCTGGACGATCCGCAAGATCGATTCGCGTGCTCCCAGCGTGCCGTCGGCGTGCGTTCATCTGCAACGCCTTCCGATGGTTCCGGGGCACGGCGGATTTTCCATCAGATCAGCAGAATTGCTGGACGCCCGCATAGGCGGCAGGCATCGGATCGGGCTCGCTCGGAATTCCGCGCCAGCGTGTCCTCGGCGGCAGAACCTCGCCCTTCATCAGCACCGAGAGAGGTGCCAAAGTCGAGCCGGCCTGCATTTCCGTGCCATAGAGCACGACGGCCATATTGCCGATCGAGCAGCCAGGTCCGATTTTCAATCGATCGGCCTTCATGACGCGGTCTTCAAACAGATGCGTCTGGACGGTGCATCCCATGTTGAGCGCGGCATAGTCGCCGATTTCGACGAGGTCGAATTCTGAAAAGAGTGTCGTTTCGAGAAAGACCCAACGCCCGATCCGGCATCCCATTTTACGAAGATAGACGGAGATGTACGGCGTGCCCATGAGAGGCGCCAATGCCGTCGCCGCGGCCGTCTCATAGATTCCGTTGACGACCTCATTGAGCCACACGAAGCTGCTCCACAGAGGCTTTACCGTCGGCTCAAAGCGGCCGATCAGAAGCGTCTTGATGCGGGCGACCCAGGTGATCGTCGTCAACGACAAATAGAGCCCAGCGAGCGGTGCCGCCAAAAGCACGCTCCAAAACGGGACGATCTGATCCAGGACGAGCACGACGACGCTGAAGCTCAGAAGCTCCGTGGCCACGAACAGGCTCGGGAGCAGGATCCGCATCGAGTCGAGGAGGGTCCGGTAGCACCGCGACGACAGATTCGGGCGATAAGTTTCCGATTCCAGGAAGCAGCTGGGATCCTTCGCTTTCGGCACTTCGAAGCTCGGCGAGCCGAGCCAACGGGTGCCGCTCGGCGTTTCGGGATAAGCCGCCGGCGTCTTGGACATGACGCCGATCAGGCTGTCGCTGCCGACATTGGCGCCGCCCGGCACGAGAGCGCTGTTTCCGATAAAGGTGCGGCGGCCGATCTTATTTTTGCGAAGCTCGACGGTGCCGCGATAAATTCGATCGCCGCCGATAATGCAGGCATCGGCGAGGAAGCATCCATCATCGATTTCGAGCAGATCCGGGATGACATTGGTGATCGTGGAAATTTCCACGTCTTTGCCGATTTTCGCTCCCATGAACCGCAGAAACTGGGGGAGAAAGACGGTCGCGTAAAGCGGCAGCAGAAGCTGCCGCGTATTCCGCATCAAATAGTTCAAAAACCAATATTGTAGATAGCGACCGCTGGCGAGCGGGAAGATCCCCGGTTTGATGCGGCCGATGATCAGCCGTTTCACCACGATCGTCAGGACCGCATACCAGATCGTCGCCAAAGGCGCCGCGATGAAGACGGCCAAAATCGCGGCGGCCGGCCCCCATCGTTCGAGCGCATACCAGACCAAGACGAGGCTTGGCAGAATGGACGCGATGAGGAAATAGCCCATCGCATAGATGAGGCCGAGATGAATCAGGCCGAAGAGGATTGGCCGGCGTCTTGCGGGGAGCGTGTCCGGGCGGGAGACGACCGCAGGGGCGAGCGGCGAACCGGCACCTTCTTCATCCTGCTGCAGGACCGCGCCGTCCGGCAATTGCGAATTGTCATCGATGCATGATCGATCGTGCATCACGACATTGAGGCCGATTGCGGTGTGCATGCCGATGAAGCATTCGGCCCCGATATCGACCGTGCCGAGCATCAGCCAGCCGTTTTCGACGCGATAGCCGAGCAATTGCGCGTCGGAGCCGATGCTGGACTCGGTTCCGATCGATACGAGATCGAAAGCGCTGCACAAAGAGGTGCCGATCGCGCAATTCTTTCCGATGCGTGCGCCCATGGCCCGATAATAGAGGCTCATCAGCGGCGTACCGACGAACATCTCGGGCCAGCCAAGCGTCTGGAAGCGGTTCGCAAGCCACCAACGGAAGTAATAGAAGCCCCAAACGGGGTAGCGCCCGGCGCGATATCGCCCGACGGCAAGCCATTTGACGGCGATGCTGATGAAGAGCCACGTCGGCCACGTCGCAAAGCCGACGATGGTTGCGATGCCGCTTGCGGTGGCAAAGTCCATCTGCCCGGTGTAGACGCGCTCGCAAATGATAATGGAAAACACCAATGGGGCGGAGAACACGGAATAATAGAGCGTCAGCGCCAGGGTTTGCAGGAAGACGCAAAGCCAGCGTGTCGCGACGTTGACGTGGATCGGCTGTTCGCCGAGTTTATCTGTCGCTGGCGCCGCTTCTTTCTCGTCCGAGGCGGCCGGTGGCATTGTCGCGGCCAGGCGTCGCGCGATATCCCTGACGGTACGGCATTCGTAAATGTCTTTGACGGAAATGTTGAGCGTGCGGAGTTGCGCGCGCAGCTCCGTCACGACATGCGCCGCCAGGAGCGAATTTCCTCTGAGGTCGCGAAAGAAATCGTCTTCGACGGAGACCGGTCCGGTATTCAGTTGCGCTTGCCATGTCGCGGCGATCTTTGCTTCAAGGTCGTTATCCGGAGCGATATGCGGACGCTCCTGGATCACGAAAGCGCTTTTAGGCGCCGGCAAAGCCTTGCGGTCGACTTTTCCGCTCGTCGCCCTCGGAAGCGAATCCATGACCTCCAGATATTTTGGCAGCATGTAGTCGGGGAGGCGATTGGACAGCGATTGGGCGAGGCTGCGTTTCTGAATCGCGCCGAAGTTTCCAGCGGGAACGATGTAGGCGGCGATTTCCTTGAAGTCGCCCCGCTCGTGGACGAGGACGGCGGCCGCGCGAACGGAAGGATGTTCCAAAAGGATCGATTCGATTTCCGACAGCTCGATCCGATAGCCGCGAATTTTGACCTGATCGTCGTTGCGTCCGATAAATTCGATCGTCCCGTCCGGCCTCGCTCTGACCAAATCGCGCGTCCGGTAGAGCCGCGGGGCTTTCGCCGCGGTCGCGGGAAACGGGTTCGGGACGAATTGCCGATCCGTCATTTCCGAAAGATTCATATAGCCGCGCGCGACGCTTTTTCCGCCGATGTAAAGTTCGCCGACCTCTCCGGCTTTCACCTCTTCCAAATTCTCGCCGACGATGTGGCAGACGTAGCCGGGCAGGGGGCGCCCGATCGTCACGATATTGGGCGCGACGCAATCGAAAAGGGTGGCGACGACGGCGGTCTCCGTCGGCCCGTAAGTATTCAGCATCCGGCGCTTGGGCGTCGCCCATTTCGCGACCAGCGGCGTGGGACAGGCCTCGCCGCCCACGACGAGAAGCCGCACGCTCGGCAGATCGTCAGCGATCAGCGAAAGAAACGTTGGAACGGTCGAGAAATAAGTTATGGCTTTCGTATTGATGAAGTTCGCGGCCTGTTCGGGCGATCGTGCAATATCCTCCGAGGGGACAACGAGGGTGCCGCCGAGCGAGAACGCTGCCCAGATTTCCTCGACTGAAGCATCGAAGGCGACGGAAAATCCCTGATAGACGCGATCATCCCGGTTGAGGCCGTAGCTGCCTTCGAGGGCGTCAATGAAATTGACGACGTTTCGATGCTCAAGCACGACGCCCTTGGGGCGTCCCGTCGTGCCCGACGTATAAATCACGTAGCAAATGTCGCCGGCAACCGCCGTCGGGGCTGGCCGCGAGCCGGGGAAGCAATCGATATCTTGCCATTGCCGGTCGAGGGCGATGAAGGGGCAGCAGCTTATATAAGGGTGAATAGCCTCGTAGAGAGGTTCGTTCGTCAGTACCGCGGAGAGCTTCGCGTCGCCGACAATCTGCGAGATGCGCTCGATCGGCATCTGCGGATCAATCGGGACATAACCTGCACCCGACTTCAGCACACCGAGAATGGCGGCAAACAAGTCAGGCGATTTCGTCAGATAAACCCCGACCAAATCTTGCGGTCCGATGTGCTGGGATTGCAGAAAATGCGCAATCTTATTTGCACTCCGTTCGAGCTGCGCATAGGTCAGGATCGCGTCTTGGCATTCAAGCGCTGGATGATGCGGCCGCAGATCGGCCTGGCGCTCGAAATATTCGTGGATCAGCTTCGCGCCGCGGACTGCGGCGTCTTCGCGTGGGACCGCGATATCGTCTAATGTGAGGCTCATTCTTCGACAGCTCCCACGTTTTGCGCGACGGCGCCGCAACGGGCAGATGTTTCAGAGACGGCGGATGCACGAGCCGGGCGTTCGCTCGTCTCTTCAATCAGATTTAGAAATTGTATTTCGCCGGTGGATGCGGCGGCCTGGGCGACGGCGAGTGTCGTAAGATAGAGATTGTCGTCGCCCTCGATATAGAGCGATTCGAAATGCGTCGGTGAGGTCGGGAAGTTTTGCTCGGAGACGAGCTCCGGCTCGGGGAACAGACGAAAGTCCATGGCCTGGAATTCGCTCGCGAAGCCCGCGCCGAGGAGTTTTGAAAAGGCTTCCTTCAGGGTCCAGATTCGAATTGCGCCCCTGAGACTATGCGGAGCGTGCAAGCGCGACAGGCGACGCTGTTCGTCGTGAGTAAGGAAGGCATCCTTGACCGCCGCGCTCATCGGCGAATCGACGCTTTCGATGTCGAGCCCGACCTCGAACACGTGCGATACCGCGACGCCGACCAGAGCATCGCAATGAGATAGGCTAAAGTTGATTTGCGGAAGTCCCGCCGCCAGCTGCAGCTTCCCGGTCTCGAGCCGCGCAAAGCGCCAGTATGCCGCCGCAAGGCGCTGATTCGAGACATGCGACAAAGCGAGGCGAAGCAGGATACGTCCGGCAACCGCGGCCTCAAGCGACGCGATGTTCGCGATCTTACCCAGTTCCGTCCGGTCGTCGTCGTCCAGGACCTGCAGGCAGGAACGCGCTTTCAGCAGAGATTTCGGCCGCGCAGTCCATATCTCGATAAGACCGCGGCCGGCAGCGGGCCGAGGCAACGCGGCGTCCGTCGTGCGCGCAGCGAATTCCTTGCGCCAGCCTGACGCGAATCGCGGCCGTGTCGGAGACCGGCGTTCGATCCGGCCCGGCGGATAGCGCGGGGTTGATCCTGACGCGGGTAAATGCAGTTGAGCGCAACGCATGGTGGCGCCTTAGCATGTCAAGAAATAATTTGAACTTAAATCGATTGATTATGGTAAAATTTAAAGTTTAACCGCTGCGTGGATTGTTCCAGAAGTACGGGCATAAGCATAGATACGATGTCGTTGTTAACAAATTCTGGTTAAACTTAATGGTGTATTGTTAAGGTTTATTTGCGTAGCGGATTGATACGTGGCAACGACCGGATCAATAGAAGTTTAGTCTTTAATTTTGAAATTGCGTTTCCTCTCGGCCGGAACTAGGAGGCAGGCGTGTCCACAAAATTTTTGGTTGTCGCCATTGTTGCGCTGAGTGCCTTTTCCACACAAACGGCGGTCGCTCAGAAGACGGATTTGGCTGCAATAAAATGCAGTGACTTTCTCAAAATGAATGAGTCTAACGCAGTCAATGTCGTGACTTGGCTGCAGGGCTATTACACTTATGAAGATGATCCGACGGTCGTCGATAGTGATAAGGCAAAATCAAAAGAGGCGCAGATTAAGGAATATTGCGCCGATCACGGCGATACCGATCTCGTCAGCGCGTCGGCCATATTCATGGACAAAAAATACAACGCCGTGGCGACGACTTCCCTCGCCAATCCGCGTCAATAATCGGGCGGTCGGCTGCCAGAATTTCTTTTAATTAAAATGACACGAGCTGTGCCATTTTAACACTAGCCGGCTGTAAGTGGTCGTGGGACCGTGATGTCAGGGGGACGTCATGGCACGATTCGCGACAGCTTCATTCGCAGTCGCATTGGGAATCGCCGGAACATTTTCGGCGGCCCGGGCTGCTGACTTGCCGGTTTATAAAAACCCGCCGCCTCTGCCGCTGATCGATCCCTGGACCGGTTTTTATTTCGGTGCCCATGGCGGCTATGGCTGGGGACAGAAAACATTCCTCGACAATTTTCCGACACCGGATTTCGCGCTCGATGCGCAGCCGTCGGTCGGCGGCGGGCTTGGCGGTCTTCAGGCTGGATATAATTACCAGTTCAATTGGCTTCTGGTCGGCGTCGAAGGCGATTTCAGCTGGTCCGGTGTCAAGAATTCCTCGTTTTCGTGCTTCTCATTCGGCAACCAGGATTGCACCGCTCATCCGGAATGGTTTGCGACGGCGACCGGCCATCTCGGCGCGGTATTCGGGCCGTTCTCCGTCTACGGCAAGGGCGGCGCGGCCTGGGTCCAAGATACCTATACGGATGTCGCGACTTGCCGCGGTTCGCAGCGGCGGAGCAGCGGCGGCGTTCCGGCGGCCTGCGGCGATCCCTTCAGCGCCAACGACACGCGCGTCGGATGGACCGCGGGCGTCGGCATCGAATATCAGTTCGCCCACAACTGGTCGGTCTGGGGCGAATACGACTACATGAATTTTGGCGCCCGCTCTGTTCCGTTTACCGATGGCGCGAATGGATTTTTCACGGAAGAAATCCATCAAACCATGAACGTCGTCAAAGTCGGCGTCAATTATCGCTTCAATGGCTTCGATACGTCGCCGACGGGGATGCTCGCCGACGCCGCGGCGGCGCCGGACGTGAACTCGACGGACGAGGGGCCGACGCATGTCATCGCTTTCACGGGTCTCGATGTCGGCAAATTGAGTTTTGACGCTTACGCCGGCGGAATGGTCGCGCCGTTCAAAGACCTCGATACATCCGGGTTCCGCCTTTACATTTTGGGCGACGGCGGCTGGTACAAATATTTCGACAGCGCCGGCAATGGCATCAAGGGCGTATCGCTGTCCGGCGATTTCCTCGGCGGCTATGCCTTCGAAGGGGACAATTATTCGCTGAATTTCTTCGGCGGTTTCAATGCGGAAAACGATACGCTGTCCCAGCCCGACCCGACGAACAAGGTTGTCGGAACGGAATTCGGCGTGAAAGTCCGCACGGACGACTGGTACAATCCGACAGAGAGAACCGAACTTCACGCGGAAGCCGAATTCTCAAGCGCTTTTCTCACTTATTATGGCACTGGCTCGTTCGGTTATGATTTCCTGAACGATTCCATTTTCGTCGGTCCGATGATCGGCACGCTGGGCGACGAACGCTATACCCAATTGCGCGCCGGCATCAGCATCATCGGGATAAAAATCAAGAATGTGCAGGTCGATCTTTCCGGCGGCTATGCCAACGACAGCGTCGTCGGACCCGGCGGCTTCGGCAAGGTCGAGGTCAGCACGGCCTTCTAGCGATTTTGCCCGTACTCGCTTGACTTTCAGGCGCGACGGCGCCGGGCGGTTCAGCGCGAAATGCCAGAATGGTCAAGCTTCTGCTGATCGGCATCCGCCTCTTCTGCGCCGTTAGAGACAGACCTCGGGATTCGCGGTATTTCTCGGCTGTGCGAAGCGTAAGCGAGGGAGCAAGCCATGCCGAACGTTTATATCGAGCCGCGTCCGAAGGGTCATAAGGAAGGAAGTCCCATCGAGGATTACGTGGTCGAAGATCATGCCGGCCATGTTCTGCACACCACCAAAACGCAGCATGAGGCGATAGAATGGGCGAAGAAGGAAGGGCATCACCCTCTCGTCGCCCGCGTCCGCCACGAGAACGATAAGAAAGTGCCGGGCCACTGGCGCTCGGCCTAAAACGGCTCACTACAGTCGAGGCGGCGGGCAGGCCGGCAAGGCAGAGTCCGCTGCCCGCTTGCACGGTAAACCGTATCCATTCTTATGATCTCAATGCTTGGTAGGGCGTGAAACGAGCACGCCGAAGAAGCCCAAGTCTGCCGGGCGCCTTGGCTTCGCCGGCGCAAAGCGGCGGAAAATCCGTTCAAATAAGTCTCGTAGAAAATGCGGCATGGTCGCCTCCATGAAAATAGGCGAATCTTGGTTCGGTATATGCACAACTGGAACCTTGCGTTAAGCAAAAATATGGCCGGCCCATTTCTCTTCATCAGCTGCGCGACGCAGCGGCGCGGGATTTTGAAGTCTCGATGTCCGACCAAACGCTTCACCTTTTGCCGCATGCCCCGCCGATTTGGCCGCGCGGCGGCGCGGCGCAGGTCTCTGCACCGACTGCTCGGAAATTGGGCGAATTGCACCGGCGGTGGCAGCGCTTATGTTCGCGCTTCTCAGCCCAACTGCAGGCGCGCTTTTCGCGATGTGCGGGAGATCTGCCCTCGGGCATCTGGGACGGCCTGAAGCGCTTGGCTCTCGAAGCGCTTGGCACCTGATTTGCTTTTAATGCGTTGAACGTGTGCCTGGCTCAAAGCCGGGCTATTGCAAATTCCGTCGAAATCTTCTTTTCTCGGGAATAAAATTCCAATTCCGGGATTGGAGCCATGTCGAAAACGACAGGTCTAGAGAACGATGCCGAGATGGACGGGCCGCCGCTCATTCGTTTGAATGATCGTGCCTGGTTCAACAGGCTTGGGCAGGTCGCCAGGGCGATCGGCTCGCGCCAATTCCATCATGAATTGGTCGACCTTTTCGGCGCGAGCATCAGACACGAATCCTGTTGGATCATCCGTTTTTCACGCTCCGCGCTGCCGGAAGTCTTATTCACTTACAACGTGCCCGATGACGTCGTCGGCACTTACAGTAGCCATTATTCGGGCATCGATCCCTTCTCGGATTTTTGGCAAAACAACGGGCGCTCCGGCGTCATCATGCTTGCGGAAGCGAAAGCGCGGTCGCAACGGACCGAGGCCTACAGCCGGGTTTTTCTGCCGCGCGCGCATATTTCCGACGAGATGAGCATATTCCTGCCGACGGCGGGACAGGATTGCTACGGTCTGTTTCTCGAGCGAGAGCAGGGCCAATTCTCCCGCGCCGACGTCGAGCGCGCGCGGCGCGTCTTCCCGGCGCTCGAAGGCTGTCATCGCGCCCATATCGGCTGGTTATTCGCCAATGTGCACAAGATCGGTGAATTGGAATTCCACGGCTTGGCCGACAAACCCATCCTGATCCAAGACCGATTCGGCGGCGAAGTTTATTCCAATGACGCTTGGAACGACGCCGCCGCGGCCGATCGGGCAATCAATCTCCAACTCAGCGAATTGCCGGCATGCGGCGCGCATACGGTCGCCTTGGATGGCTGGATTTTGAAGCATGAAACTTTGCAGGCCGATTTTCCGCTGGCGCCGCGCGGCCGGATGTTCGTGCTTGAGCCGCACAATTCGCCCTCCGGCTTGGTTGAGCGCACGATTTTCGATGGACTGGCGCCGGCCGAACTGACGCCGCGCGAGCGGGATATTTTCTCGCTGATCATGAGCGGCTGTACGACAGGGCAAATTGCGCAGACGCTGAAAATCAGCAAGGGCGTCATCAAGAATTACAAGCTGCGGATTTATCGCAAAGTTTGCGTTGATTCCGAGCGCGCCCTCGTCAGAAAATTCATGCCGGCACTGCGCGGCGCCGCATTGGCGGGAGCGGAGTGAAGGCAGGCGCAAGCGTGCTGAACCCGCCTTTGCGTCCTGAGGAGACCGGGCTGCGTTCGCTCGGCGCTGCGGGCCGCGCCTTTCTGCGCCTTCTTGGGCGCGTCTTCGCCGCCCACCGTCCTGTTGAAGTCCCCCCGAACATCCCTCGCGCCGGAAGCCATTTGGGCAAGGGACAATAATCTTCCTGCTGAGAAATGCCTGTCCATGATGCCCGTTGGCATCATGGACTTGCGTTTGCCGGCTGCTTTAATTCGCGCCGGATGAGCGAAATCCATGCATCCGCATTTGTCGCGGGTCGCTCATTCGGGGGGACGGGCTGAATAATTTCAGCCGAAGAGGGACGAAATGCCTGTTTCGACGATTCCAAGCCGGCCTCGATACAAACCGTTCGAACTTGTTCCTACTGCGCGCAGTCATCTCGTCATCGCCGAGCATGTACAAGACTTGCCGAGTCCTGCGGCCTCAGCGGCGCAGGGTAAACCGATCGAATTCTGGGCGATTGTCCCCGATAGCCGCTCGCTCGGAGCGGGGCCTGAAGGGAACGGCATCGAAACCCATCGTTTTCGCTCGGCGTCGCATCTTCTTGATCAACTCGATCATAGGCTTGGGCGTGAGCATGTCGGGCTGCATCTTTACGTCCTGGGAAGAGAACCCTTCATTTGGGATGTTATCCGCCTCGCCCACAGCCACGGGATGGACCGCGACGAATGTCATCCGACACACAAAGGGTCGGAGCAGCGGCGTGTCTATTGCGTTCACTGTCGGAGCTTCACCGAAAACGTAAAAACGAACATCGTCGCCTGCAGCGGCTGCGGCGCGCAATTGCAGGTCCGCGATCACTTCTCGCAGCGTCTCGCCGCTTTCATGGGCTTTCAGGTCGACGCCGAAGTCCCCGGCGAGCTTCCCCCGATCGAAGAGGCATATCCATGAGTGGCCTGGCTGGGCTGACCTTGCGCGTGCGCGAAACAGAGATGGTTTCGCCAATTCTGAAACGCTTTGTCTTCGAATCGGCTAACAACGCGCCTTTGCCGTCAACAGGCGCCGGCGCCCATCTGCGGCTGATGCTGAAAGACCGGGAGCGAAAGTTCCGCAATGCCTATTCGATTGCCGCGTCGGCCTCGGATAACAGCACTTATGAGATTATCGTGCGCCGCGTACAAAATTCGCGCGGCGGCTCTGTCTTTCTACACGACCATGTCAATGCCGGAATGATTTTGGAAGCGGATTTTCCGGGCAACCTGTTTCCGCTTTCGCAAGTCGCTCGCAAGCACCTGCTATTCAGCGGCGGCATCGGCATTACGCCTTTTCTTGGTTATCTCGCTCATCTGAAAAGGACGCCCGCGGCTTTCGAGTTGCACCATTTCTGCCGCGCCGAAGAAGTGCAGACGTTCAAACGCTTGCTGCCTGCATCCGACGGCGGAAAAATTCATCTCCATCCCGAGCTTATCACCCAGTTTCAGCTCATCGAGGCGCTGCAGACACAACCCTTGGGCACGCATCTTTATGTTTGCGGCCCCGAAATCTTTATGGATATGGTGCTGGCAGCGGCACGGTCGCAGGGCTGGCCTTCCTCGAAGCTTCACTCCGAATCCTTCGGCGGCGCGCATGCCGGCGGTGCTCCCTTTGTCGCGGTCCTCAAACGCAGCGGGATCGAGATTCACGTTCCGGAAGACCAGACTTTGCTTGAGGCGATCGAGGCCGCGGGCATCGAGCCGCCTAGCCTCTGTCGGGGCGGGGCTTGCGGGCAATGCATGACCGAAGTTCTCGAAGGAACACCCGAGCATCGGGACCACTACCTGAGCCCCGAGGAACACGCCGCGGGCCGTGCGATGATGATTTGCGTTTCGCGCGCAAAAGGGGACCGCATCGTCCTCGATCTTTGAACCGCATCGCCGCGCCGCGACGAACAAACTTAGAATGAGCGAGGAATCCCATGGGCATAGCTTTCAAGCCCGCCGAAACGTTCCGTGACGACTTCACCTATCGCAACAGCGATGCGGGCATTTTGCGCTTCCCGTTTCCCTTCGGCGAAGACGCTTACATGTATTCGGTCAATATCGAACCGCATGTGCCCGCTGGGCCATCGCCCGCCTACGAGCATACGTTCGACGTCGACGAACATTACGTTGCCGAGTGCCGCGAACGCGCCCGCGTTCTCGAGCTCGAGCCCGGCCGCTGCAAAGTGCTGCCGCATATGATGGCGGCGCAATGGGACACGCTCGAACTCATCATGGAGAGCTTTGCGCGCGATTACCCGGAATATTTTTCGCTCTCCAAAGACGGCACGACTTGGACGTGGCAAAACCTGCCGCTCGGCATCAAGGATCAATTCACGTTCGGCGATGCCTCGACGCTGCCTTATGAGCCTTTCGAATATATCACCCGCCAAGCGCAGGGCGATTTCACGCTCCAAGATCAGCGCAACGACAATCTCTTCGTCGACGGCGGCATGGTCACGACGCAGGCGGACTGGTCGCTCGAATTCGATATCGGCATGAGCTTCCACGAGTGGCATGCGCCGGTCCCATTGGCGCATCAGATTGGGGTTTTCGACCGGGCGCTGAAGTTTCTCCTGCGTCTGCAACAGGCGCAGCCGGTGCGCCGGCTCAATTGGACGATGACGATCAATCCGCGACTGGATACGAGCCCCGAGAATTATCCTGTCTGGGGTCCTGATCGCACGACGGTTACGTCGGAGAACGTCGCACAGAAAGTTCATTTGCGCGTCGAATTGCAGACTTTGTTTCGCTTGCCGCGCTCGAACGCGATCCTGTTCGGAATCCGTTGCTATCTGGCGAGCGTAGGGGAGCTCGCCCGGGTCGAAAAATGGCGCAAGCGGCTGCACCGCGTCCTGCGCGATCTGCCGCCGGAGCTCGAAGGCTACAAGGGGCTCGGCCGTTATCGCCAAATGGTGATCGATCATCTCGCGCCGTTCGACGACGGCGCTGTGCTCACCAAGGGATGCGAGCCGGACCAAACGGTGCTTGCTTCCTGATTGCCGCCTTGGCCGGCCGTCGCGCGCCGGCCAAGGTCTCAGCCTGGGTCAATCGGCTAAAGGCAGGCCATTCGTCGCCAATATGGCGCGTAGGTCGCGGATCGGCGGGAAGACTTCCTGGTTCCAATCGCTGCCTTGATCGTCATGGGCTTTCTGCTCCATCTCGACGATGGCGCGGTCCTCGGCGAAAACGCGGTTGGTAAAATAGGCAAGCACCGGCCAGGCGAGATCGAGCAGCGGGGCCATTCTGGGTCGGCGAACCGAAAGAACAATGAAGGTTCGATTGAGGCGCTGCGCGCGATCGACGGGCGTATAGCCGAGCCAAACGTCAAGGACCGGCGCGCCGTCAGATATCCAAAACTTCAGAGTCTGATGCGGATAGTCGGTGCGGATCGTCATGCGATCGCGCGAGACCTGGGACTGTCCGCGCAAGGCGCCGACGATGACCGCTTCACCGAAAGGCGGCTTTTGATCCGGCCGCATGAAGCTATAATCGACCTCGATCCAATCGTCGCCTGAGCGCCGGCCGAGATAGCGCGGGAAAACCTTTCCGGTCGTGGCGCGGTGCAGAAACTGATGGTTCATGTCCATCAAATTCTCATGCATGAAGGAGTAATGACAGGCGACCGTTTCGCCGAAGCAACGCGTCTTATAAGATCGGTCGGCGAACGCGCCGACAGCGTCGGGCGGTGAGTCGGGCGCGTTGTCGCCGGGCCAGACAAAGACCAGCCCGTCCACTTCGTGGCAAGGATAGGCCTTGACCCCGTTCGGCAATTTATCTTTCCCGAGATAAGGGACATCGACGCAGCGCCCGGATGCGTCGTAACTCCAGCCGTGATAGCAGCAACGCACGACGCAGCCGTCGATGAGTCCGCGTGACAAAGGCACCTGTCGATGCGCGCAACGATCTTCAAGCGCGAAAATGCCCCCGGCTTTGGGGCGAATGAGGACGAGCGGCTCGCCGGCAAAACTTGTGGAGAAAGGCTTCCCAGCTTTAACGTCGCGGGACCAGGCGACAGGATACCAATGGTCGGGATGCGCGCCAATTTTGCGAAGATCGAAATCGGCAACAGCTAAGGCCGTGTCCGTATGTTCAAGCATTCAGGCTTTTCCCCGTCGGGCGCGATTCGCAAAGCTCGGCAGATTGCCGCGGACGCCGAAAGGAGACACGTGCCGCATCACCCTCGGCGCGAACGATAGGCCGCTCGATCTAACGCCGCAAGGCGACCGGACCGTGGCATTCCGTCCGCTTGCGCGCTGGTGAAACAGGGCCTTGGCCGTTGACGCAATAAGCGCGAGGATCCGCCCTCGCGATGCAATTGCTCATGTCATCGATCAAAAATCCAAAAAGTCTGATCTGATCTTCGCGTTGGTTTTCAGCTCTTTATCGGCGCATCGGCTCCTGCAGACCAGCAAGACAATGTCTGCACAAAAGAGGGCCGAGGATATGACCACAAAAGAGGGCCGAGGATATGACAAAGCCATGCGCAATCCGCTTCAAGTTTGCAAACGGTTTGGCCAGCGTCGCCATTTCGCCTGCTTTCGCCGGCGAGCGCCACCGCCGCGACAGTTCGGATCGCTCGCAGCGCAACGATGGTCTCGTTGAACAGAGCCCATCCACCACGGCAGCGGGCAGTCGCGGCGATCGCGATCCATTCCCGGTCTATGGCGTCAATCAGTATTCGCCGGTGATCGACAAGTGATGCGGGAAGCTCTGCAGTGGGGATCAAAATGGCTCATTTTGCGCTCCTGCCAAGGGCGCTTTTTTCGGCGCGGCCTATGCCGCGAACGCCGCGGCTAGGCCGGGCGCCGTTTGCCAACAATGGAGTCAATCAGCGCGCGCGCCGCATGTCCGGGTTCACGCTCGATCTGCTGAATAAGGTTGAAGGACCGCGCTGGCAAAGCCAGCGCGGCTTTGCTCAATAGGCCGGCCTCCAGGCTAGAAACGGCGGCGGAAGCGGACAAAGCGGTGGCGCCCATGCCCGCTTCGACGGCCGCCCGCACCGCCTCGTTTGTCGGCAATTCAAGCGCGACATTCAGATCCGCCACCGGAACGCCCATCTTTGCGAGCGCATCTTCGAAGACGGATCGCGTGCCGGAGCCCGGTTCGCGCAAGACCCATTCCGCCTTGATCAGATCGTCCGCGCCGAGCGTGCGCCGAGATGCCCAGGGGTGGTCCGGCGCGACAACGACGATCAACTGGTCACGCGCGACTTCAGTGACCTTGAGCTGTGGCCTTTCGACCAGTCCCTCGACGAATCCGAGTTCGGCTGCGCCGGTGCTCACGGCTTCCGCCGCGTCGGCAGTATTGCCGACGCTCAGGCGAATCTCGATGCCTGGATAGGAGCGGCGGTATTCGACGAGATGCCGCGGTAGCCAATAACTTGCAATCGTCTGGCTGGCTTGAATAAGAAGCCGTCCGCGCTTCAACCCAGCAAGTTCCGCCAGTCTCAATTCCGCCATTTCCGCGCGGGCGAGTACCGCGCGCGCTTCGTCGAGGAAAATGTGACCCGCTTCGGTCAGTTCGATGCCGCGACCGACACGATTGAACAGCTTCGATCCATGCCGCGCTTCGAGCGCGGCGACCGCGGCGCTCGCGGCAGACTGGGTGAGATTAAGCGCTTCCGCGGCGCGCGTCACATGCTGGCGTTCGGCGACAGCGATAAAAATCCGGAGCTGCTCTAAGGTCATAAGCTGCCTTTAACGCATCTCGAATTCGAAGTCACTGACTGCCCAACGTAACGGGGAAGCGCGCCGGCGCTGCCTTATGATTCGATGATCAGCGCCTGCCCCGAGGGCGGAGTGGCTTTAGCAAAGAGCAACACAATCAAAATCGCAATTGTCATGACGGAAAGGGCGAGCCACGCATCATTGATCGCCTCTGCAAAGGCAACTTTGTTCAGCAGCGATGCCATGGCCGCCCGCTTGCCGGGATCCATAGCCGCCCCGACGACAGCGTCGGGGGTGACGCCGAGCACCGCAAACGTGTGCTTGTTGCCCGCAACGAGCCCGTCATAGAGCGCTCGCGCATATTTCGGCGCCCGGCCGAAGATAATCGAATCGATGATCCCGATGCCGACGGCACCGCCCAGATTGCGCATCAGGTTGAAAAGGCCGCTGGCATCTGGAATGCGCGCTGTCGGAAGTTTGCCGAGCGCCAGTTCCGTCGGAGGCAGGACGCAGAACATGAAGGCGCAACCGCGGACGAGCTGCCCGGCAAACATCTCGTTGAAATCGGTGCTGCGGGTTTGGCCGGCGCTCAGGGCTGCGCCGAAGCTCAGCATGAGAAAACCGATCGCGCTGAGGAGCCGCGCATCGAAGCGCCGCAACAGAGCTGCAACCACCGGCGCGCAGGCGAGCTGGGCAATGCCGGTCACAAGCATGATCTCGCCGATCTCAAGCGCATTGTGGCCACGCACATAGGCGAGAAAGACCGGCATCAGATAGATCGAGCCGTAAAGCCCTATGCCGATCACGAAGCTCAGCGCGCAGCCGATCGAGAAATTGCGGTCGCGGAAAGTCCTGATATCGACCAGCGGAGTCTTCGCTCGCAAACTGCGCCAGACAAAAAGCCCGGCAGCGATCAGGCAAACAAGGAAAAGCCCTCCGACAAGCGGCGACGCCCAGCCGCGCTTGGGCGCCTCCTTGATCGCAATTTCAAGCGCCGCCAGCGCCCCGGCGCCCAAAGCCAGCGCGATGGCATCGAGACCCTTGAGGCGGTCGAGGCACGGCGGCGTCCTCGGGAGAAAGAAAAGACCGGCAACCGCGACCAAGACGCCCGGCCCAACATTGATGAGAAACAGCCACGGCCAGGTGTAGGTCTCGGTGACCCAGCCGCCGACGAGCGGGCCGATCGTCGGCGCGAGTACCGCCAGCACGCTGGCGATCATCGTCGCCAAGGTCTGCAGCCTGAAGGGGAAGAGGAGGAAGACCGCGGCGAACACAGCCGGGATCAACGTGCCGCCGGAAAATCCCTGGCAGATGCGCCAGACGATCAGAGACGGGAAGCCGACGCTATTGGCGCAGCCGAGCGAGGCGAGGGTGAAGAACGAAACGGCTGCGACGAAGAGCCAGCGTATCCCAAGTACGCGCGTTAACAGGCCGGTCAGGGGAATCGAAATGATTTCGGAGATCAAGTAGGCGGTCTGAATCCAGCTTATCCGATCCGGCGGAATGTCCAAGGCGTGCTGAATGGTCGGAAGCGACGTGACGACGACCTGAGTGTCGAGAAGCGCCATGAACATGCCGATGCACATCATGGCAAAGCCAGTCCATGTCGCGATGTCCAGGTCGCGGTCTTCGATTGCGAATGCCATGAAAGCTCCGGCAAGGCGGGCACGGCGCATTGGGCGATTGCGGCGCGCCGTCGGCGAAGCTTAGTCAGGCCGGACCCGCCAAAAAACTGAATTATCAGTCAGACATTGTCTTGTTTGTCATTTTAACGGGTTGCGAGCAGAACGCGCGACGGTTACATCGCGGAGCTTCCGAGAATATCTGCGCGCGCTGCGCGGATATGATTTTCCGAAATGCGTGTCGCGCGGGCTGCGACGCGTAGCAGAGCAGGAAGATGCCGGATCGCCGCCATGCCGGCTTTTTGCCCGAACGGCTGCAACAGCATTTGCGAGAGCAAGGTCGCGCGTCGGACTTGATGCGTGACATCCTGCGCCAATCGCATTTGGAAGGCTTCGACATCATCGCCTTCAAGAAAATGATGCGCGGCGAGCCGTGCCGAATGGAGCGCGATCGACATGCCATCCCCCGAAAAGGACGGAATGCACGCCGCCTGGTCGCCCAGCCGCCATAATCCATCGCTGCGACGCTGCACAAAGCCATAGGGAAGCGTGCTGATTGCCAGCGGGCGCGCCCAGCAGGGTTGCGCATCGCTAAGACGCTGGCGCAGATGCGGACAAATTCTGAGGAGCCAGGCGAAGAACGCCTCCCAGCTCTGGCCATGCGTAAAGAATTCCTGTCTGCGCACGACGAGGCAAAGATTGACGCGACCGCTTTCGATCGGCTCAAGTCCGGCGTAGCCGCCGGGGAAAAGGAAGAGCTCGACGGCCGAGCGTAACGCTTGTGCTTGTGCGTCGGTAAGACGCCAATGCAGTTTGAAACCGATCAGGTCGTTTTGCGTGCCGGGACCGCGTTTCCATCCGCGCAAATCGTGTTTGCCCGTCGCCAAAAAGATATCGGAGGCGGAAATTGCGCTGCCGTCATCCAGTGCCGCGCGCCAGCTAGGCCCTTCCCGATTGATGCCGATCGCTCTGTGTCCGCGCTCGACCCGTGCGCCGCAGGCGACCGCCCGGCTCAGCAGTGCGTCGTCAAGGACTAAGCGGGAAAGGCTCAGCGCCGGAAAAGGCAGGACAACGGTCGCGCGTTTCTCCCCTGCGATGATGCAAACCTTATCGATTCGGACGGCTCCCAGGCTTTCGAGGTCGATGCCGAGATCACGCAAATAGAGCATAGCTTCGGCGCTCACGAATTCGCCGCAGACCTTATGGTGCGGCTGCGTCTCCCGTTCGACTAAGGTGACCGCCCGTCCGGCGCTGGCAAGAGTCACGGCCAGCCCCGCGCCCGCGAGGCCGCCGCCGATGACCAGAACTGGCTTTCTCACCATGATTTGATCCGCGATACGCAAAGCCGGAACGGCACATAGCTCTTGATGTCGGCGTCTGGAATCTCCGCGGTTTGGAGCAAGGCGCGCCAATCAGACGGGCTGAACGCGCGCGCGATCGAAATCGGTCCGTCGTGCTGAACGAAATGATGGAAGCCGAGTGTGCGCGAAGCATGTCTGAAAAGATGATAGGCCACAGGATGACGGTAAAGATCGTTGATGAACCAGCCGATCCTTGCGTTCGCCTCCATCCAGCGCACGAATGCGATGAGCGCGGCATCGTCCAAATGGTGCGTAAAAAGCGAACTGATGACGATGTCGATCGGCATCTCCGGCTGATAATCGAAAATATTCGCCGTGACGAAACGGATGCGCTCGCGCGAGTTCGTCATTTGCCGTGCGGTCACCGCTGACCACGGATTGAGATCGACGCCGACGAGATCCAGCTTGCACGCGTGGGCCCTGGACCAGCGATCGAGGCGCCGCAGCATATCGCCGGACCCGCTTCCGACATCGACCACGCTGACCCTTCGATCCCAAGGCAAGCCGCGGGCCGCCGTGAGCTGCTTGAAGAAGGCCAAAGTCGGCCGGTAAGCCAGGGTAAGCGCGTTGACCTTGCTCAGATCGATCAGGCAGGCGCGGAAGGTCTGGAAATCGGTGTCATCGGCGTCCATCAGCTCGGACAAAGCGTTGCGCCGAGAAAAATCGAGGACTGCCATCAGGCTGCCATCCGGAATAGCATGGTTTCGGCGGTGAGACCCGGGCCAAAGGCGAGCGCGCAACCGCTTACGCCGCGCGAGGCTTGATCGCGCATCAATCGTTGCAGTACGAACAGGATGGTTGCAGAAGACATGTTGCCATAGTCGCGCAAGATAGCGCGCGACGCATCGAGCGCCGAGCGGTCGAGCGCGAAGGCGCCTTCAACCGCATCGAGAATCGAACGTCCGCCCGGATGAACGGCCCAGACGCCGATCTCTTCGGAGGATTGCCCGGAGAGAACCCGATCCGAACTGTCGCGCAGAGCGCCGGTGATTGTCGCCGGGACCTTGCCTGACAAAACCATATCGAAGCCGGCATCGCGGATGTTCCAGGTAATCTGGTCGGATGCCCTTTGCACCAGCTCGGCGTGGAAACTGTCGAGCGCAATGCCGGCCGGCTCGGCGCTGACGAGCGCGGCCGCGCAGCCATCGCCGAAGAGCAGGAAGGTGAGCAGCCGGTCGAGATCGTCCGTCTCTTGAAAATGCAGCGTGCAGAGCTCGAGGCAGACGACGAGAACATGGGCGCTTGGCGTGGAACGGACGATGTGATGCGCGATCTTCAGCGCATTGATGGCCGCATGACACCCCATGAACCCAATGACGGTCCGTTCGACGGACGGATTAAGTCCACAGCGTTCAATGAGCTCAAGATCGATCCCCGGTGCCGAAAAGCCAGTGCAAGTCGCGACGACGAGATGGCTGATCTTGTTCCGCTGTGCGGCGTCGAGGCCGAGGCGCCCGACCGCCTTGCCGCCAAGCACGGGCGCGGCGATCTCATAGCGTGCCATGCGGTCGGCGGTCGACGGAAACTGCCCGGGCATATAAAAGCGCTCGCCGTCGAGTGTCCCCGCGCCGTCTTTCGGCGGCGCGAGACACGACCAACGGCGTTCGATCTGCGCCCGTGCCGCCATGCGCTCGAAAAGATGGCCAGTCGGACCGCTCTGCAACATCGCACGGGCAAAGCGGATGAAAGCGCCGTGAACTTCGTATTCAGGCACCGCGCTTGCGATGCGGTTGATATAGGCGGTGGTCATCGCGGTCTGACTCAATTGCAGATCCAAGCCCAGGTCCAGCCCCAGCGGGTCCAGACCTCGCGATAACAGGCGTTGTCGTAATAATAATCGTCGCCGTACCAAAAGGGGTCGCCGAAGAAGAAACCATTGCGCGCGAACCGACGGCCATGGAAGTGCCCATGGAAATGGTCGCCGCGGAATCCTGGATGGCCGCCAGCGAAATGTCCGCCGCTCCAATGTCCGAATCCCCCAGCATGGCTGAAGCCGCCGCCAAATCCGCCATGGCCGCCGAACCCGCCGCCAAATCCACCATGGCCGCCGCCGAAACCACCACCGAAGCCGCCGCCGTGCCCACCTCCGCCGCCACCGCCGCCGTGCGCCCAGGCGTTTGGCGCCGATATTGAGATTGCTGCAGCTGCGATCAATGCGATCGCCGATTTGCATGACATGGTACTCACTCCATTGCTCGGTGCGCCCCCAAGCCGCGGGTTTCGCCCTTTTTTCACTGCGCGATCGCCCGCAGCGCGAATGGATAGGGAGTAGTGCGAAATGGCAAATGACGAATGGTTCAATTTCTGACGCAGAAGTCAGTTTGCTGAGCGCCGGCGTGTGCTAACATCGGCTTCACAAGATCGCGAAGAGAAGAAAATCGGAAGCAGCATGACGGAAAACCGGCGCCGTATTTTGATCGTCGAGGACGATCGCGAGACGGCCGAGCAGCTTGTGGATTTTGTCGAATCGAATGGCTATCAGGCCGACCTCGCCTCGAACGGCGAAGAGGGGTTGGAGCGCGGACGCTCGCCCGATTACGCCGTGATGGTCATTGACCGGATGCTGCCAAGCACAGACGGCATTGCGATCATTCGCCGGCTGCGCGAGATCGGCATCGTCACGCCGACCTTGATCATCAGCGCCTTAGGCGAGGTTGACGACAAGGTCCGCGGCTTGCGCGCGGGCGGCGATGATTACCTCGTCAAGCCCTTTGCCTTCACGGAGCTTTTGGCGCGTGTCGATGCGCTGGCGCGGCGGAGCACGGCGATGGTCAAGGCGACGATACTGCGCGTCGGCGATCTCACCCTTGATCTCGTGTCACGGACCGTGACGCGCGCCGGCCGCGAGATCGAATTGCTGCCACGCGAGTTTCAAGTGCTCGAATACCTCGTCCGTAATGAAGGCCATGTGGTGCCGCGCGCGATGCTGTTGCAGCATGTCTGGGACCTGCATTTCGACCCGACGACCAACATTATCGATGTCTATGTCGGACGCGTGCGGCGCAAAGTTGACAGTTTGCGTGACTATCCCTTGATCCACACGGTCCGCGGCGTGGGATTTTGCGTTCGTGCTCCTGGCTAAGACTTTTCGCTCACGGACCTTTCGCCTTGCGCTGATGGCGATCGGCGGCTTCGGCGCAATCGTCCTTTCTTTGCTTTTCTTCGTCTATTGGTCGACGACGTCCTATGTGCTGAGCCGCTCCGACCATGCCATCGCCGGTGAAGGCGCGGTGCTGCGTGCGGCCTATGACCGCGGCGGCCGCGCCGCGCTCGAAACAGCAATCAAGACACGCATGGCTGAACGGGTATTCGATGGCGGGCTGTATTTGCTTGCCGATTCGGATTTCGTGCCGCTCGGCGGTAATCTCGATCGTTGGCCGCAGAATTTGAGCGGGGCTGCGGGTTGGGAAACGATCGATCTTCCGAACGGAGCGCATATCGCGTCCTACCGCGTCGAGATCAGTACGCTGCCTGACCGTTCGCATCTTCTCGTCGGACGCAATGCCGAAGATCTCCACGCGTTCACGCGAAAGATTGAAGCCGCGCTGGCCTTCGCACTGTTTTTGATTGCGCTGCTCGCTGGCGTCGTCAGCGTGCTCGTCACGCGGCGGACGGTCGGGCGGATCGAATCGATCAATGCGACGAGCCGCGCGATCATGGAGCGCGGGCTTGCCGCACGTATCCGACTGCGCGGCATCGATGACGAATGGGATGAGCTTGCCAAGAACCTCAATTCCATGCTCGACCGTATTGAGACGCTCATGCATGAAATCCGCGAAGTAACCGATAACGTCGCGCATGATCTGCGCACGCCGCTTGCGCGCATCCGTGGCCGGCTCGAAAAAGCCTCTGGTCGTCCACGCAAAGCCGAGGCGGATCAAAATCTGATCGAGGATGTGATCGCCGATCTCGATGACGTCCTGCGTATCTTTTCGTCGCTGATGCGGATATCGCAGATTGAATCGGCGGATCGAACGGCGGGCTTTGCCATTGTCGACCTTGCCGCGATCGCCCGCGATGTCGTCGAGCTCTTTGACGCCGCCGCGGAAGAAAAAGGAATCAAACTGTCGGTGGCCGGCGACCCTTGCGTCGTCGTCACCGGCGACAGGGACCTCCTATTCGACGCGGCTTCTAATCTCGTCGACAACGCGATCAAGCACGGCAAGAGGGATGGCTTCGTGACGGTGACGGTGCGGGCCGATGAAAACGCTGCAATCGTCGCGGTGTCGGATAATGGCCCAGGCATACCAGCGGAGGAGTTTCCGCATATTTTCCGGCGCTTCTATCGCCTTGAACGCAGTCGCTGCACGCCGGGCAACGGCCTCGGCCTCAGCCTTGTGGCCGCGGTGGCGCATCTGCATCGGGCGCGCATCGATCTCAAGGACAACCGGCCCGGCCTTACGTTTCGCCTCATCATTCCGACAGAAGGCGCAATCTAGCGCGCCGCCTTCCAAGCGGCGATGGTGCGCACCAGCGGTTTCATGTGGAAGGTACTTTGCGGCTGCACGATGGTGACGATACCAAGACGATGCAGCGTTTCCTCGACCACCGGGCCGATCGAGGCGACGCCAATCCGCCCGAAGGCTTCTCTCAGTTTCGGTTCAAGCCCGGCGTCGCGCGCCACGGCGAAGAGCCGCTCGACCTGGGGCGAACTCGTGAAGGCGACGACGTCGATGCGGCCGGCAATCATCTCTTCGATCGCGGCGATAACTTGCCCCGTCTCGGCTTGCGAGGCGTAGCGATAGGGCGTGACCGGGGTGAGCACGGCCCCTCGCGCGCGCAGGCTTGCAAGCAACGGCGCGGTGCCCTCGCCTGGATAAAGCTGAATGCCGATGGATCGTCCGGCTATCTCCTCCGGCGCCAGCGCTTCGATAATGCCGTCCGATGTCGGGATCGGCGCGGTGAGCCCCGGTGCAAGACCGATTTCGTGGAGCGCCCGTGCCGGTTTCGGCCCACGCGTAATCGAGCGGATTTTTCCGAGCGCGGTGACGTAGGCCGTATCGCGTCCCGCGCGTTTGGCGATCGCGAGGAGTCGGCGCAGGCCCTCGCCTGTCAGCCAGATGACGTCCTGAAAGACGCCACCAATCAATTTGTCGATCCAAGCTTCGGCCGCGCGACCATCGTCGAGGTCGAGGATTTGCACCAGCGGGCAGCGGATCGCGCGGCCGCCGTTTTCTTCGATCATGCCCGCGAAAAGATTAAGCTGCCGGCTCTCCGGAACGAGAATACGAAGACCGTCGAGATTGCCCATATCGCCTCATGCGGGAAATTTCATCGAAGCTAAAAGAGCCGCAATTTGTTTCGTCGCGCAAGCGCGATAAATTGCGGCGTCGCTCAACCAGGGGAACTGCATGGCCGAAGATTATCCTGACGTCCAGCTTCTGATCGACGGCGCCTGGCGGCCCGGCGCCTGCGGGCGAACGATTCCGGTCGTCAATCCGGCGACAGAAGAGGTGATCGGCGCGGTCGCCCATGCGGAAATCGGCGATCTCGATCTGGCGCTGGCCGCGGCCAAAAAGGGCTTTGCCCTTTGGCGGGACATTTCGGCCTTCGAACGCGGCAAAATGCTGCGCCGCGCTGCCGAGCTTCTGCGCGAACGGCTGGAGCGCGTCGCTTTGGCGATGACGCGGGAACAAGGCAAGCCGCTGACCGAGGCGCGGATCGAGGTTCTTGCTGCGGCGGACACGCTCGACTGGTTTGCCGAAGAGGGCCGCCGCGCCTACGGCCGCATCGTGCCGGCGCGGGGGCCGAATATCACCAATCTCGTACTGAAAGAGCCGGTCGGTCCGGTCGCTGCCTTTGCACCGTGGAACTTTCCGCTCAATCAGATCGTCCGCAAGCTCGGGGCAGCGCTTTCCGCCGGGTGTTCGATCATCGTCAAAGCGCCGGAAGAAACGCCGGCCTCGCCGGCGGAACTGATCCGCGCTCTCGTCGATGCGGGCGTCCCCACCGGTGTCGTCAATCTCATTTATGGCGTGCCGGCAGAAATCTCGAATTATCTGATCCCGCACGAGACGATCCGGAAAATATCGTTCACCGGCTCCACCGCCGTCGGCAAACAGCTTGCGGCGCTCGCCGGGCGGCACATGAAGCGTATCACCATGGAACTCGGCGGCCATGCGCCTGCCATCGTCTTCGACGACGCGGATATGGATTTGGCGGTCAAGCTCCTCGTCGCCGCCAAATACCGCAACGCCGGCCAGGTTTGCACGGCGCCGACGCGCTTTTTGGTGCAACGGAAAATCTTCGAACCGTTTCTCGATCGCTTTGTCGCCGCGGCGCAAGCCTTGAAGATCGGCGAGGGTACGGCGCCTCACACACAGCTCGGTCCGCTCGCCAACCCCCGCCGCATCGAAGCGATGGAAGCGCTGATCGCCGATGCCGTCAGCAAGGGTGCCGAATTGCGCACGGGCGGCCAGCGGCTTGGCAACAAGGGCTATTTCTTCGCGCCGACGGTGCTCGCCAACGTGCCGCTTTCGGCGCGGGCGATGAACGAAGAGCCGTTCGGGCCGCTCGCATTGGTCAATGCATTCGACGCTCTCGACGAAGCTTTGGCAGAGTCAAACCGGTTGTTCTATGCGCTGGCGTCTTATGCTTTCACGCGTTCGGCAGCGACGAGCGCGGCTTTGACGGCGCGCCTGGAGGCGGGAATGCTGGCGATCAACCAGACGCAGGTGGCCTGGCCTGAATTTCCCTTCGGCGGTATCAAGGACAGCGGCTATGGCCGCGAAGGCGGCAGCGAGGCGATCCAGGATTATCTCGTCACGAAACTCGTCACGCAGGCCGCCGGATAGCGCTTAGGGCGTCGCTTCAGCGGGCGTCAGCGTGCCGAGGAGCGTCTCGATCGTTGCGATCGAACGGAAATTCTCCGGCGTCAGGCCTGATTGCGGAATGGTGAGGTCGAAGGCGGCTTCGATCGCGAGCATCAGATGCACCATGTCGACCGATGTCAGCCCCTGGCCGATGAGGTCTGCTTGGGTGTCAACCGGCCCCTCGATGCCGTTGCGTTTTAATATATCGGCGACGAGGCTAACCAATTTTTCCCGCGGCGAGGTCTGTGCATTCATGAAGATCTCCATGCATCGGTCAAAACGTTAGGGACTAAAAACAGCCAATACAAATAAAATTGTAGGCATTAATCATGAATACCAATCCATTTCCCCACAATCGTCGGATGGTCGGTTAACTACAGATCGCATAACAAGCAACTATAAGAGACAAATGACGAGCACTCCTGGACATTTTGCTTAAAATTAGAACCATAAAACGCTAAAGCTGACGGGCGCGAACTGCAAACGGCGGATCGGATCGGAAATGACGGCCCACAATGTCCAGCGTCAGGATCAAGACGCGATTGCTGCGATGAAACCTGTCGCCGATCTCGCCAGCCGCGTTGAGGCCGTCGCCAAGATCGCCGCGGCGGAAGCCGCTAGCGTCGACCGCGAAGCGCGATTTCCAACCGCCGCCATCAAGGCCGCGCGCGAGAGCCGCCTGTTGGGGCTTGCGGTGCCGCGCGAATTCGGCGGCGAGGCTTTAGCGCTCACGGGCATTGCCGATGCCTGCTATCGGCTGGGACAGGCCTGCGCCGCAACAGGCATGGTCTTCGCCATGCATCACAGCGCCGCAGCCTGCGTGGTCCGCCATGCCGGTGCAAGCGCGTGGCATAAGGACCTGATACGGCGGATTGCCGAAGAACAACTTCTCTTCGCCTCCTCGACAACGGAGGGCCAGAATGGCGGCAATGTGCGCGCCAGCGCTGCGCCGATAGAAGGCAACGGTGCGGACATTACGTTGACGCGCGCGGCCACCGTCATCTCTTACGGCGCCGAGGCCGACGTAATTGCCACGACCGCACGGCGCGCCGACGATGCGCCGAGCTCTGATCAAGTCCTCGCGACCTTTGTCAAAAGCGATTATGTGCTTGAGCCTCTGTCGGGGTGGAATGCGCTCGGCATGCGGGGCACAGCCAGCGCCGGCTTCATGTTGAAGGCATGCGGCAAACGCGAACAGATCGTGCCAGAGCCGTACGAACGCATTCATGCGCAAACGATGCAGCCGGTTTCGCATCTGCTATGGGCAAGCGTCTGGGCCGGCATTGCCGCCGATGCCGTGGCGCGGGCGCAGGGTTTCATCCGCAAAGCGGCTCGGCAATCCGGCGGCACGCTGCCGCCCGGGGCGGCGCATTTCACCAAGGCGCGTTCGACGCTGCAAACGTTGCGCGGGCTGGTCGCCTCGAGCTTGGCACGCTTCGAGGCGGTTGCCGACGATCGCGCGGCGCTCGCGAGCCTTGATTTTCAAACGGCGATTACACTGACCAAAGTCGATGCCTCGGAACTCGCCGTCGCGACCGTCTTGAGTGCGATGCGGGCGTCTGGCCTTGCCGGCTATCGCAACGATGGCGAATTCACGCTCGGGCGGCATCTGCGCGATATTCTCTCCGCGCCGATCATGATCAACAACGATCGCATCCTTGCCAATGTTTCGATGTCGGCGCTGATGAGCGGCATCCCGACGTCGCTGCGGAGCGAATGATGGGTGCTGCTTTCAAGGATGTGACGCCGGCGCGCGATCCGCTCGGCACTTTGGCCGAGACCTTGTGGCGGCCGATGGGCGTCGAGGGCGTCTACGGCCGCACCGGCGCCTATGAGGCGATCGTCGAAAAGCTCGCCGTTTTCATTTCGCGCCAACGCGATCCGCGTGCGGAGGTCATGCGTTTCCCGCCGGTGATGAGCCGGGGCGATCTTGAGAAGAATGGCTATCTGAAGAGCTTTCCCAATCTTCTCGGTTGCGTTTGTGCCTTGCATGGCTCGGAGGCGGATATCCGCGCTGCAGCGGCGTGGGCGGAGCAGGGCGGCGACTGGACGCAGGCGCTTTCCTCCGCCGATCTCGTGCTGACGCCTGCCGCTTGCTATCCGATCTATCCGATCGCGGCCGCACGCGGGCCGGCGCCGCGCGGCGGTTATGCTTTCGATGTCGCGGCCGACTGTTTTCGCCACGAGCCGTCGCAGGATATCGACCGGCTGCAATCCTTCCGAATGCGCGAATATGTCTGTATCGGTTCGGCAGACGAAGTGAGCGCCTTCCGCGAACGCTGGATCGAGCGCGCCAAAGGCATGGCGGATGAGCTTGGCCTGCCTTATTCGGTCGCGCCGGCGAGCGATCCTTTCTTCGGCCGCACCGGTCAGATGATGGCAGTGGCGCAGATCCAGCAGGCGCTGAAATTTGAATTGCTCATCCCCGTGCGGGCCGAGGATTCGCCGACGGCCTGCATGAGCTTCAATTATCATCGCGACCATTTCGGCGTGACCTGGGGCCTCCGCGATCACGCCGGCGCGGTCGCGCACACCGGCTGTATCGCCTTCGGCATGGACCGGCTGGCGGTGGCGCTGTTTCGCACCCATGGTGTCCATCCAGCGCAATGGCCGGCTCGGGTCAAAGAAGCGCTAAAGCTCTGACGACTCAGGCGGTCGCCCCGGCATCGATCGTCATGACGGTGCCGGTGATATTGCGCGCGCCGTCGCCGAGAAGAAATTCGACCGCATGTGCCACGTCGTCGATCTCGGCCAACCGCTGCAGCGCGCTGCGCCGGGCAATCCTTTCGCGATCTACGGGACTTAATTCATGCGTCATTTCGGTGGCAACAAAA
>NZ_CANSHK010000007.1:0-87986 GCF_947646745.1 uncultured Methylovirgula sp.
TCGAGGACGAGGATCGGCGGCCCCTTGAGAATGGTCCGCGCGATGGCGACACGCTGCTTCTCGCCGCCGGACAGCTTCAGTCCGCGCTCGCCGACTTGCGCCCGATAGCCGCCCGGCACGCTCTCGATAAAACGATCGATCTGCGCGAGCCGCGCCGCCTCCTTCACATCGGCATCCCCCGCATCGGCGTGGCCATAGCGGATGTTGTATTCGATCGTATCGTTGAAGAGCACGGTATCCTGCGGCACCATGCCGACCGCGGCGCGCAGCGATTGCTGTGTCACGGCCTCGATATTCTGGCCGTCGATCGTGATCGCTCCGGAAGACGGCTCGTAGAAGCGGAAGATCAGCCGCGAGAGCGTCGATTTGCCGGCGCCCGACGGGCCGACAATCGCAACGGTCTTGCCGGGCGGAACCTCGAAGCTGACACCCTTCAGGATTTCGCGGTCCGGATCGTAGCTGAAATGGACATCCTCGAAACGCAGATCGCCGCCCGAGACGGCGAGCGGCTTCGCCCCTGGCCTATCGGCAATCTCGGGATATTCATTGAGAATGCCGAACATCATTTCGAGATCGATCGTCGCCTGACGAATATCGCGATAGATTGAGCCGAGGAAGTTCAGCGGCTGATAAAGCTGGATCATCATCGCATTGATCAGCACGAAATCGCCGATGCTGTTGTGCCCGGCGCGGATGCCCATGATGCTCATCGCCATCACGACCGTGAGCCCGAGCGAGAAGATCAGGGCCTGGCCGAAATTGAGAAAGGTCAGCGATGTATAGGATTTGACGCTCGTCTGCTCGTAGCGGGCCATCGACCGGTCGTAGCGTGCGGCTTCGCGCGCCTCGGCGCCGAAATATTTGACCGTTTCGTAGTTCAGGAGCGAATCGAGCGCCTTGCTGTTGGCATCGATATCGCTCTCGTTCATCGTCCGGCGGATGCCGATACGCCAGTTGGTCGCGGCGAGCGTGAACGCGGTATAGGCGGCGATCATGACGGCGACGGCCGCCGTATAGCGCCAGTCGAACTGGACGAAGACCACCGCCAGGATCAACAGAAATTCGACCGCCGTCGGCATCGCGACGAGCACGACCGTGCGCACGATCGTCTCGATCGCATCGCGGCCGCGTTCGAGAATGCGTGTCAAGCCGCCGATGCGCCGTTGCAAATGGAAGCGCAGCGACAGGAGATGCAGATGGACGAAGACGTCGTTGGCGAGGCGGCGCACGGCGTGCATCGCCACATCGGCGAAGATGGCATCGCGCGCCTGGGTGAAGGCCGCCATCGCAATGCGCAGTAGCCCGTAGAGCAAGGTCAGCGCCAACGGACCGGCGACCCAACCGAAAATCTCATGCGGCGCGTGATGGCCGGAAAGCCCATCCGTCGCCCATTTGAAGGCATAGGGCACTGCGACGGTGACGAGCTTGCCAATGAGCAGCAAAGCGAAGGTCGCGTACATCCGCATTTGCAGATCGCGCCGCCCGCTTGGCCAAACATAGGGCCAGAGCTTGCCCCAAGTGCCCGAAAGCGCCGTCAGGGCCGCCGCGAAATTCTTGGCTCCGCGCGATCTGCTCCGCGCGGACGGCACGTTGGGATTGGGTTGCAGCATGGTCCTCTTGATGACGATTGAGCCGGCGTGCGTACGCCGTGACTCGCATATAGGCGCTCGCGCCCCTATCGCTACCGTGGCCCGACGCCGGTTTCGCCATCGTCGATCATCGAGAGATTATCATTTTTGCGGCGGCACCACGAACACCTGACCCGGATAGATGAGGTTCGGATCGCGGATCTGCGACGCATTGGCCTCGTAGATCAGCGTGTAGCGGATGCCGTGGCCGAAAATCTTGCGGCTGATGCGCCAGAGGCTATCGCCATGGATGACGGTGGCGGTATCGATCCGCGGCACCACGGCGTCGTTGGCACTCGCGCCTGGCGGCGGCGCCTCGGCCTCGCGGATCGGCGGCGGATTTGCCGGCACAGCAGAAGGCGCGGCAGCGGAGGGCGCAGCAGACATCGAGGGCGCGGCCGGCGCCGTCTCTGCCGCAGGCGGCGATCCGATTTGCTGCTTCGGCGTCGAACCCGGCTCCGCCGCGGCGACAAGAAGCGGCACGTCGAAGCCGACTTCGGCGCGCGCGACAACCTTTTGCGCCGCGTCAAGCGCATCGGCGCGCAGCGCATAATGGCCCGGCGCCAGACCCCGCTTGATCGTCAGCGACCAATGGCTGTCGGCGGCCGCCCTCAGATCGGCGATGCGGGTGCCATTGAGATAAATCCGCAAAGGCTCGCCCGGCGGCGTCGCCAGGCCGGTGGCATAGAATCCGTCCCGATCGACCTCGGCGGTTTTGAAGCTGACCGACGGCTTTTGCATCGCGCCAGGGGCTGACGGGCTAGACGGCATGTTCGGAACCGGGGCCGCCGGCGCGGCCGTATCGGCAATGATCTTCGTCGGCTTGCCGGGCTCGGCGACCGCGACGACGAGGTTTTTCTGACCCTTCGCCGGGACCGACACGGTCACGACCTGGGTGGAAATGCGGGGTGGCTTGCCTGGCCGTTCACTGCGCAATCTGAGATCGTAATTGCCGGGCGCCAGAGGCGTTGGGATGATGACGAAATTGCCGGCGCCGTCCGAATCCTCGTTGGCGATCGGATTGCCGTTGGCGAGCAGCGCGACTTGCGCGTTCGGCTGACCGTGGCCGGCGACGACGGTGTCGCCCGAGGGTTCCACCCGCACGGTATCGAATTGCGGCAACGTCGGGGCGAGATCGACCGCCGGCGGCGGCACTGCGGCTTCGGGAGCAAGCGTGTCAACTTCGGCCGTCGGCTCGGGCGGCGGGGCCGCAGCGGGGGCCGCGGGCTTCGGCGGCACAGCCACCGACGGGGCTGCGGGCGCGGGGGCCAATGCCGGCACCTCGGGCTTTGCCGACTGCGTCGAAGGGCCGCCGGATGCGAGCGAAAGCGGCCGCGATGCCTGGGTGAGATATTGACGCCAAGCGAGGCCCCCGCCGACGGCGACCACCGCGGTGCCAAGCACAAGGGCCACAATTCGCGATCGCGTCATCAGTATCATCCCTCCCCCGGCGGATTCTATCGCTCGTTCTTTGTTCGTCCGCCTCATTTAACGCCTTTATTCGAATAGGGAAGCGAAATCGCTGGCTTTGCCGTTGGCGGCCGGGTTTTGCGCGCACGGTTCTTCACTTTTTGCCGGAATTTCTTGACCCTCCCCGGTCTCGGGGCGACAAGCCCCGCATGACCAAAACCAACTTGCAAGATTCGCCCCGACGCGCGGCGAATGCAGGCGTGATCCGCAATGTCTGTGTCTATTGCGGCTCCGCACAAGGCGCGGCGCCCGCCTATGCCGAAGCCGCGGCCGCCTTCGGCCGCGTTCTCGCCGCGGCGGGGATCGGCCTCGTCTACGGCGGCGGCAATACCGGCCTCATGGGCGCACTCGCCCGCTCGGTCCTGTCCGGGGGCGGCTTCGTCACCGGGATCATCCCGCAATTTCTGTCCGAGCGCGAAGTGGCGCTCGAAGCCGCGCAAAACATGATCGTTGTGCCCGACATGCACACCCGCAAGCGGCTGATGTTCGAAAAGGCCGACGCTTTCGTCGCTTTGCCCGGCGGCATTGGCACGCTCGAGGAACTGGTCGAGCAATTGACCTGGGTTCAGCTCGGGCGGCATACCAAGCCGGTGCTCCTCGCCGACATCGGCGGCTTCTGGCGGCCCTTGCTCGATCTTTTTGCGCATATGCGCGAGCGCCGCTTCATTCAGCCGAATTTCGAAGTGCGCTATCTCGTGGCCGAAGCGGTCGACGACATTCTGCCGATGCTCGAGACGGCAGCGGAACGCACCGCGCTGCTCGGCCGCGAGAAAACCGAGATCGATCCACGGCTGTGACCCGGCCGGTCCACATCATTGGCGCAGGTCTGGCGGGCTCCGAGGCCGCCTGGCAGATGGCTCGGCTCGGCCTGCCGGTCGTGCTGCACGAGATGCGGCCGGTGCGCACGACCCCGGCGCATCAGACCGGCGATTTCGCCGAACTCGTCTGCTCGAATTCGTTTCGCGCCGACGATCCGCAGACGAGCGCCATCGGCATTCTGCACCGCGAGATGCGGCGGCTCGATTCGCTGATCCTCGCCGCTGCCGATGCGCACAAGGTGCCGGCAGGCGGCGCGCTGGCCGTCGATCGCGAAAGCTTTGCGCAGCATGTCACCGCAGCGCTCACCGCCTGTCCGCAGGTCTCGATCGTCCGCAACGAGGTCAACGGTCTGCCACCGTCCGATTGGGATCAGGTGATCATCGCCACCGGGCCGCTGACATCGCCGGCGCTCGCCGGAGCGATTCGCGCTTTGACCGGCGAGGCGGACCTTGCCTTTTTCGACGCGATCGCGCCGATCGTCGAACGCGAGACGATCGACATGAGCAAAGCCTGGTTCCAATCGCGCTATGATCGCGTCGGCCCGGAAGGCGACGGCGCCGATTACATCAATTGCCCGCTCTCGCGCGAGCAGTACGAGGCGTTCATCGACGGGCTCATCGCCGGCGAGACAATCGCGTTCAAAGAGTTCGAAGGCACGCCCTATTTCGACGGCTGCCTGCCGATCGAGGTGATGGCCGAGCGCGGCCGCGAGACATTGCGGCACGGGCCGATGAAACCCTTCGGTCTCACCAATCCGCATGGGCCGGACAGAAAGCCTTATGCCGTCGTGCAATTGCGCCAAGACAACCGGCTCGGCACGTTGTTCAATATGGTCGGCTTCCAGACAAAGCTGAAACATGCGGCGCAAGTCGCACTCTTCCGCACGATCCCGGGCCTCGAAGGCGCGAATTTCGTCCGGCTCGGCGGCCTGCACCGCAACGCCTATCTCAATGCGCCGAAAGTGCTCGACGCCCGGCTGCGCCTCAAGGCCGACCCGCGGCTGCGTTTCGCCGGCCAGATCACCGGCTGCGAGGGCTATGTCGAAAGCGCCGCGATCGGCCTGCTCGCCGGCCGCTTGGCGGCTGCCGAGCGCTTGGGCCTGCCGCTTGATCCGCCGCCGCCGACCACGGCGCTCGGCGCGCTCGTCAATCACATCACCGGAGGTCACATCGCCGTGATCGACGCGGGCCGGTCGTCGTTCCAGCCGATGAACGTCAATTTCGGCCTGTTCCCACCACTCACCAGCGCACCGAAAGCCGAAGACGGCAAACGTTTGCGCGGGCCGGACAAGGCGGCGGCAAAGAAATGCGCCTTGAGCGCCCGTGCCGCCGCCGATCTCGATCAATGGATCGGCGCCGCGGCGCGCAGCGCTGCGGAATAGATTGCCTCGACTTTGCCGTGAGTCGCGGCTAAACGGGCGCACATCAGCTTAGCCTCCGGCACATTGGGCCGATGCCGCAAATTCCGGATTTTTCAAGCGCACGGACCGACGACGCCCTGCACTTCCGCTTCGCCGGAAGCTGGACGGTCGATGCCGCGCGGGCGCTGCAAGAGCGTGTCGAGATGTTGATCGCGGAAGCCCGCGGTGCGGCGCAAGCCGTTTTCGACCTCGGCGACATCGAGCGGCTCGACACGTCGGGCGCCTTTCTGATCGACCGGACTCGGCAGGATCTGAACGGCCGCGGCATTGCCACGCGGCTCGAACGAGTGCGGCCGGAATTCCAGATTCTCCTGTCGGAGGCCCGCTACCGGACCTTTCCGGATCTGCCACCGCCGCGCAAGAATTTGGGCTTCGAAATTGCCGCCGATGTCGGTGAGAGCCTCGTCACCACGGGGCGCGATCTCTTCAATGCCACGTCCTTTCTCGGCGAGGTGGTGGCGACGCTCGGCCGGACCCTGCTCACGCCCTCGCGCTTTCGCATCACATCGGTCATCGTCCATTTTGAGAATTTCGCCTTTCGCAGCCTGCCGATCATCGCGCTCATCAATTTTCTCGTCGGCGGCATCGTTGCCCAACGCGGCATCTATCTGCTGCAGCGCTTCGGCGCGCCGACCTATGCCATCGACCTCGTTGGCATGCTGACGATGCGCGAATTGGGCGTGCTGCTCACCTCGATCATGATCGCCGGACGCTCGGGCTCGGCCATCACGGCCGAAATCGGCGCCATGAAAATGCGCGAGGAGATCGACGCGCTGCATGTGATGGGCCTGCAGCCGATCGAAGTGCTGGTCGTGCCGCGGCTGATCGCTTTGGTCCTGGCGCTGCCGGCGCTCACCATCGCCGCCAATACGGCGGCGCTTTTCGGTGGCATGCTGGTTGCGTGGGGCTATGGCGGAATCACCCCGGAGAATTTCCTGACCCATTTGCAAAATGCGGTCGATACAAGCGATTTCTGGGTCGGCATCATCAAGGCGCCGTTCATGGCGCTGGTCATCGGGCTCATCGCCGCCACGGAAGGTTTCAATGTGCAGGGCTCGGCAGAATCGCTCGGCCGCCAGGTGACGGCGTCGGTGGTCAAATCGATCTTCATGGTGATCGTCGTCGATGGATTCTTCTCCATCTTTTTCAGCTCGATCCGGTTCTGAGCGATGAACAACGGACCGCTTCACGATCCGCAGAGAGAAGACGCAGCGCCGCTCGCGATCAAAGTCCGCGATCTGACTGTCGCCTTCGGCGAGAAGGTGATCCTCGACGGTCTTAATCTCGACGTGCGCAAGGGCGAAGTGATGGGCTTCGTCGGCGGCTCGGGCATGGGCAAATCGGTGCTGACCCGCACGATTCTCGGCCTCAATGCCAAGCAGCGCGGCACGATCGAGGTTTTCGGCGCCGATCTCGATGCGCTCGATTTCATGGCGCGCAAAAGGCTCGAACGCCGCTTCGGCGTGATGTTCCAGATGGGCGCCCTCTTCTCCGGCCTCACCGTGAAGCAGAATGTGCAAGTGCCGTTGCGCGAACATTTGCGGCTCACCGGCCGGCTCGCCGACGAACTCGCCATGCTAAAGATCGAACTCGTCGGCCTACAACCCGACGCGGCCGAAAAATATCCGGCGGAATTGTCGGGCGGTATGATCAAGCGCGCGGCGCTCGCGCGGGCTTTGGCGCTCGATCCGGAGCTTGTCTTCCTCGATGAGCCGACCTCGGGTCTCGACCCGATCGGCGCCGCCGAATTCGACGAACTGATCGCCACGCTGCAAAAGACGCTGGGTCTCACGGTCTTTATGGTGACCCACGACCTCGATAGCCTTTATGCCGCCTGCGATCGTGTCGCCGCTCTGGCCGACGGGAAGGTGATCGCTGCGGGACCGATCAGTACGATGCTCGCCTCGGACCATCCGTGGCTGCGTAATTATTTCCACGGCAAGCGCGCCCGTCAGGCCGACGCAGCGGCGCGGCCACAATTGCGCGCCCCGCCGGCGCGATAAAGCATCGGACCGGAACGTGCGAAGCGGTTTCCGGGAAAATCCGAGGCGGTTAAAAGACAGCAGAGCGTGTGACGGTTCCCTGCGAACATCCACCGCTCGAAAAGAGGACTTATGGAGACACGAGCCCATTATGCGCTGATCGGGGCCTTCGCTCTGGCCGTCGTCGCGGTCGGCTTTTTCTCGGTCTATTGGCTCTCGGGCGGCGGCAGCCGGCCGGCGGGCACGCACACTTATAAGGTGATCTTCACCGGCTCGATCTCCGGACTTGGCCGCGGCAGCTTCGTGCTCTTCAACGGCGTGCGCGTCGGCGAGGTGACCGAGATCAATCTGTTGCCGCAGGACCCGGAGCATGTCTATGCGCTGATCAATGTCGATGCCCGGGTGCCGGTGCGGGCGGACACCAAGGCGCAACTCGAATCGAGCGGCTTTACCGGCGTGCAATCCATCGCGCTCGCCGGCGGCGACATTGACGCGCCGCCGCTGCCCAAGCCGGCCGGTGGCGGGCCGCCGGTGATCATGGCCGAGCACGGCGGTTTTCAGGACATGCTGCAGGCCGCGCGCGCTATCACCGGGCAAGCCTCGGACCTTTTGAGCAAGGCGAACAAGCTGCTCGACGACAATGCGGCGCCGCTTAACGCCTCAGTCAAGAATGTCGAGAAATTCTCCGATGCACTCGCCGCGAACTCAGGCGGGGTGAAGCAATTCCTCGCGGCGATGACGGATGTCGGCAAGCAGATCGGGCCGCTTTCGACGAAACTCTCGACGCTCGCCGACGATACCGACCGTGTCGTAAAGGCCGTCGATCCGGGCCAAGTGAAGTCGACGATCAAGGATCTTTCGGAGCTTTCCGGCAAGCTCAACAAGGATGCCGATCAGGTCCAGACCGTGCTGACGAGCCTCAACGGCTTCCTCAAGACGACGGACTCGAAGGGCGCTTTCGAGGAGATCGCCGAAGCGGCGAAATCGATCCATACGCTCGCCGATCATCTCGACGAGCGCACCCGAGAGCTCACCGCCAACCTCAATCACTTTACCGGCGCAGGACTGCGCCAGTATGAGGCGCTCGCGGTTGATGGCCGCAAGACGCTGCAGGACCTCGACCAGGCGATCAAATCGGTCGAGGACAATCCGCAGCAATTCATCTTCGGCAAGAAGGCTCACTAGAGCGGCAGCGAAAAGGGAGCGGGGCTTTTGCGCCTGCCAATTCTCTTCCTGCCGATCGTCATGTCTCGAAATTACCGTAAGATCAATGTCATAAGTCGTTGATACGGGCTCGTCACGCAACGGTGTGCGGCGCGGCAATCGCGAGGCACGGTCGTCTCTCGCCAATTTCCGCTCGACCACGTAGGATCGCTGCGCGTGATGGGGCCGGTGTGACCGCGACAGAATCGGCCGGCGAGGAGGTTCATGCATGTTCAATCTCAACGATATTCTGCAAAGCGCCCAAGGCGGCCAGGCCATCAATAATATTGCCGAGCGGTTCGGCCTTTCGCCCGAACAGGCGCAGGCTGCCGTTCAAGCCCTGATCCCGGCGCTTTCGGCCGGACTGACCAAGGCTGCGACCAATCCCGGTACGCTCGGTTCCGTCATCTCGGCGGTCACCGACAGCACGCATCAAGCCTCGTTCAACGATCCGAACGTCGCGCAATCGCCTGCCGCGACGCAGAAGAGCAGCGACACGCTCTCGCAGATCCTCGGCTCCAATCACGTGCTTCAGCAGATCGCCCAGCAAGCCTCGGCCGTCACCGGCATCCGCCCGGATATCCTCATGCAGATGCTGCCGGTCGTCGCCTCGATCGCCATCGGCGGCCTCGCGACTTCGTTGCACAATCAAGGCCTTGGCGGCATGCTCGGACAGCTCGCCACGGCCGCGGAACAGGGCAATCTCGGCTCCGTGCTCGGGGGCTCGGCAGGTTCGGCAGGCTCCTCCGGCGGGCTCATGGGCATGCTGACCAATTTGCTCGGCAGCCTGCTTGGCGGCGGCGGCGCGCCCGGCGGCAATACCGCCGGCAATGCCTCACTTGGCTCGGCGCTCAACTCGCTGACCACTATGTTCCAAACCGGCAATTTGCCGCCAAACGTCACCCAGTCCAGCCTGCAGGACGAAATCGGCAAAATCCTCGGCGGCAACCGCTGACGGCCGGCACCGATGCGTTCCCGTGAAAAGAATATCGCGGGAGCGCGTCGCGCGATCACAATGATTTCGGATCGAACCGACCCGAAATCATAAACGTGATCGATTCGCGTAGTTTAGAGCGGGGTTTTTCGCGAAAAACGGCTCACACTTTTTCGCATCCCGCCTCTAGGTCAGGTTCGAGGCGATTGGGCCGAAAAATTTGGCCTGCAGCGCAGTGCCGACGGCGCGCGCCCCGGCGATGATCGCGATCGAGATCAAACTCGCAACCAGAGCATATTCGATCGACGTGGCCGCCCGTTCATCCGTTATGAGTCGCCGTATGAGGCTCATGACGTTCTCCCTGCCTTATCTGCCTAAGGAGGCATGGAGGAAGCGTTAAAATCGGCGCCGAAACTCGGCCGCGGCGGCTTGATAGATGTCATTGCACCATGCCGCGGCTGCGCTTATTTAGGCTGCATTGATGGCGTTGCCTTGTCGGCGTCTTCAAGGACAATCTGAGAGACTAGCTTTAGAGCAATGAAATGGCTTTAAGAATTATGCTCAAGGCACGTCTCGCGGCGGGTCTCCTTTAACGCCGCCACCATTCCACACAGAAGACCGACGAAAGCGCATCATGGCCCGCGACGTTTCCGACCCGACGCCCGTTACGTCGCGCGACGAGCTTGTTGCCTGGTCCGAGGCCGGCGCCAAAGTTCCGGCGCAGTTTCGTATCGGCACCGAGCACGAGAAGCTTCCCTTCTATCAAGCCGACCGACGCCCCGTGCCCTATGCCGGCCGGCTCGAGCAAGGCGGCATCCGTGCCTTGCTCGAGGGAATGCAGGAGGAACTCGACTGGGAGCCGATTGTCGAAGCCGGCAATATCATCGGCCTTTACGATTCCTTTGGCGGCGCCATCTCGCTTGAGCCCGGCGGACAATTCGAACTCTCCGGCGCGCCGCTCGCGAGCGTCCATGAGACAAGGGCTGAAACCCTTCGGCATTTCGCCGCCCTGAAGACGGTCGCCGCACCGCTCGATATCGGCTTCCTTGCGCTCGGCATGAGCCCAAAATGGACCCGCGCCGAGACGCCGATGATGCCGAAGCAGCGCTACGCGATCATGGCCCGTTACATGCCGAAGGTCGGCGCCTATGGCCTCGACATGATGTTCCGCACCTGCACGGTACAAACCAATTTCGATTACGCGGACGAAGCCGATATGGTGACGAAGCTGCGCGTGTCGCTCGCGCTGCAGCCGCTGATCACGGCGCTCTTCGCCAATTCTCCCTTTGCCGACGGCAAGCTCAACGGCTATCTCTCCATGCGTTCGGAGATCTGGCGCGACACCGATGCCGCGCGCACCGGCATGCTGCCCTTCGCTTTCGAGCCCGGCATGGGTTTCGAGCGCTATGTCGATTACGCGCTCGACGTGCCGATGTATTTCGTCAAGCGCGGCGATCATTATCACGATGTCGCCGGCGCAAGCTTCCGCGACCTTCTCGCCGGCCGGCTCGCGGCATTGCCCGGCGAACGCGCGACGCTGTCCGATTGGGCCAATCATCTTTCGACGATTTTTCCTGAGGTCCGGCTCAAGCGCTATCTCGAAATGCGCGGCGCCGATGCCGGCCCGCAGTCCTTTCTGCATGCGCTGCCGGCGCTCTGTTTCGGCCTGCTCTACGATCCCGTGGCCCTCGACGGCGCCTGGCAAATCGTCAAGGGCTGGGATGCGGCCGCGCGGCAACAATTGCGCGCCGAGACGCCGCGTCTCGGCCTCGGCGCCAAGATCGCCGGCCGCAGCCTACGCGACATTGCGAACGACGTGCTCGCGCTCGCGCGGCAAGGCTTGGCCAAGCGCGCGCGCCGTGACGCAGACGGACATGACGAAACGATTTATCTCGAACCGCTTGAAGCCGTGGCGGCCGGCAAAAGCCAGGCCGAGGATCTGATCCATCGTTTCAAGACGCGCTGGAACGGCAGCGTCGATCCGGCTTTCAGCGAATGCGCGTTCTAAAGCGTTTTCGAGCGAAGTGGATACCGGTTGGCGTAAAGAAAACGCGTCAAAACAAAACCTCGAGCGAAGGACGCTCATATGGAATCGTCTCGATGCGCTTATGCCTTTCTCATCGCATCGGATTTGTCCGAAAACCGCTTCGCGCTTTTCGGTCCGATGCTCTGATCAGCGATAGGATTCATCGCGCGTGTCGACGCGCATATGGCCCGGCTCGGCAAAGCCCTGGGCGCCGTCGAGGCTGTCGCTGCGCAATGTTGCAGAGGTCGGGCGGGGGCCTAGTCCGCTGCCGGTGACAAATCCGCCGCTGGCGAAATGATCGTTCTCGACCGGTGTCGAAAATTGCACGCGGACATGGCCGCCAATTCGCATGCAGCTATGCGTCCCCTCGACCAAAACGAAATCCGGCCCATAGGCGGCGCAGGTGTCGCGCGCCAAACTCGGCGAAACGTCGACAAGACTGAGAACACTCGATACGCAACAGGCCGCACCAAAACCGAAGCGCAGTCGATCCGACATAGCCGTCCTACCCAATGAATTGCCCGGCCCGAATGCTCAGCGGCAATTTCACCCGGCACGATGCAAAGCAATGCGCCGGGGTTCGATCACCATCGTTAAGAACGGTTTGAGGCAATATCGTGGAGGCGCCGCGGAAACTCTCAGCCTTCGTTCAAACCACGCCAATCGCCCCAGGCCGCCTGCACCAGGGCGAGGGCTGCGACCGCGGCGGTGTCGGCGCGAAGAATGCGCGGCCCAAGCGAGAGCCGCACGACCTGCGGCAGCGCCAGAAGCGCGGCGCGTTCGTTCGCGTCGAAGCCGCCCTCCGGGCCGATGAGCAAGGCGAGCGCCGAGGGCGGCGCGACCGCGGATAAGGCGGCGAGCGGATCGCGGGTTTCGGCATCTTCGTCGCAAAAGACGAGCAGCCGTTCTGCCGGCCACGCCGCCACAAGCGAGGCGAGCTTCACCGGCTCGGCCACCTCCGGCACGGCGAGGATGCCGCATTGCTCGGCCGCCTCGATGACATTGGCGCGCATGCGCTCGAGATTGAGCCGCTCGGCATGCGTATGCTGGGTCAGGACGGGCTGCAGCCGGCCCGCGCCCATTTCGACCGCCTTTTGCACCATATAATCGAGCCGGGCATGTTTGAGCGGCGCAAAGAGATAATGCAGATCGGCCGGCGGCTCTTGCGCACGCGCCAAGGCGCAAACCTCCAGCATCGTCTGCTTTTTGCCGGCCGAGGCCAAGGACGCCTGCCACTCGCCGTCGCGGCCGTTGAAAACGAGCAGCCCCGCGCCATCGGAAAGACGCAATACGTTGCGCAAATAATGCGCCGCCGGGGGTGGAAGTGCGATCCGCGCGCCGGCCAGCAACGGCGCCTCGACGAACAGCCGGCGTGTGGTGAAGTCGTAGCGCGCCATTGTCTTCCTTTGTGCCGGGCGCTTGCCCCTTGCGAGGGAATTTTGCTATGAGACCAACACGTTACAGTCAAAACGAATTTTCGGGACGAGCCATGCTGAGGCAGTTTCTTCCAACCCGCGGTACGGCCCTGGCCGCAGGATTTGCCCTCTGCGCCATGACCTTGGGCGCGCCGCTGACATCCCCTCTCCCGATCGGCTTGAGCCGCCCGGCGCAGGCGGCCGAATGCAGCGAGGATATCGGCAATTTGTCCAAACACCGTATGGACATCATCCAGGGCTTGAACAAGCTCGCCAAATCCTCGACCAAGGGCCAACTCGATCCGGCGCTGTCCTGCCCGAAGCTGCGCCAACTCGCGGTCGCCGAGAAGGCTTTGCTCGATTATCTCAAGAAGAACAAGGATTGGTGCATGGTCCCGGATGAAGCGATCATGAACCTCGACAAAAGCTATCAGCACTCGACCCAGATCGCCGGTAAGGCCTGCGCCTTCGCCGAGCAGGAAAAGAAAGCCCAACAGGCCGGCAGCGATTCCGCCCTCGGCGGCCAGAAATTGCCGACCGGCCCTCTATGAATTCTTTGCCCGGCATAAGCCTGCCCGATGCCGGGCGTCCGACCCTGCTGCGTCACGCGCCGCCCGGCTGGCAACCCTATATCCAGCTTGCCCGGCTCGACCGGCCGATCGGCTGGTGGCTGTTGCTTCTGCCGTGCTGGTGGGCGTCGCTGCTCGCCAGCAATTCACTGCACGTAGCACCGAATTTTTGGCATCTCGGCCTCTTCCTCATTGGTGCCGTAGCGATGCGCGGCGCCGGGACGACCTATAACGATTTTCTCGATCGCGATATCGATGCCAAGGTCGAACGGACGCGCAACAGACCGCTGGCGGCAAACCGCATCAGTCCGCGCGCGGCGGCGCTCTTTCTTGCGGCCCAGATCGGTGTCGGCCTCGCCGTCCTGCTTTGTTTCAACCGCTTCACGATCGTGCTGGCGCCAGTCTCGCTGCTGATCGTCGCCGTCTATCCGCTGATGAAACGCGTCACCTTCTGGCCGCAGGCGGTGCTTGGCCTTGCCTTTGCCTTCGGCGCCCTGGTCGGCTGGGCCGCGGAAACGGGCAGCCTCGCCCGGCCGGCCGTGCTGCTCTATGCCGGAGGCATCGCCTGGACGATCGGGTACGACACGATCTATGCGCTGCAGGACATGGAAGACGATCTTATCGCCGGCGTGAAATCGACGGCCTTGCGATTTGGCGGTCATGTGCGCCAAGGCGTCGGCCTGTTCTACGCGCTGGCTTTCGCGCTGATCGGAGCGGCGCTCTATGCCGCCGGCGCAGCGCATGGCGCGGCCCTCCTCGGCTGGCTCTGCCTTGGCGTCCATTTCGCCTGGCAGGTCTGGCACCTTGACCCGGCCGACGGCGGTGTGGCGCTGAAACTCTTTCGCTCCAATCGCGACGCCGGACTAATCTTCGCCGCAAGCCTCGCCGTGCAAGCGCTTCTCTAAGCTTCGACTCAAGAAGGGCGAAGCCCGTCGTTGTTGCATCGACGCGGCGTGAATTTCAGCGACTTCGTGACTCGCGCTATTCGCGGCAGGTGACGATGAAGGAATTGGGATCGAGCTTCACCGGCTTCACCCCTGTTGTCGCGCCGGTGACGTCGGAGGCGGGGCCGAAGGCGATCGGTGCCGCGAGGCCATGCGCCTCGCACCAAGCGGAGGCCACAACCTCGCCACAGGCTCGATCCTTGCCGAGACAATCCTGGGTGCCGTAGCCGTCGTCGGCGGGAATGACGAAGGTCTCGCTGGAGAAGGCCCGTTTGTGATCTTGCGCCCGCGCCCCGGTCTGCATTGCCGCCAGCGCCAGAAGGCCGGCCAGAATCGACAGACCCAGCGGCAAGAGCCGCCGGTAATCGCGCACGATCGACGTCATGACGCCCCCCAAATGACCTGAGCGCATGACTAGGTTCCCCACGTCCGCGCGAGCGAAAGTCCGGGAATCGGACTTCGGCAGGCAGGGTGAGTTTTCTCCGCGCGCGGCTAAGAAACGGTTAAGTGCATCGTTCGGAACGGCTTGACCGCGGGCTTGTTCTCGCCCATGTTCCGGCCATGACGTGCTCCATCCGCCCTCGCCGGATTATTATTCGCTAGCCTCGCGCTGGCCGGAGACGTCTCGTCCTCATCCCGAGTTCAGATCAGACTCCCAGGCCAGCCCGGGCTGTAAAGGGAAGCTATGGCTTTGCAGCTTTACAATACGCTGACCCGGCAGAAGCAGGTCTTCGAGCCGCTCGATCCCGCCAACGTGCGCATGTATGTCTGCGGGCCGACGGTCTATGACTTCGCCCATATCGGCAATGCCCGGCCGCTGATCGTCTTCGACGTGCTCTTCCGGCTGCTGCGCCATCTCTACGGCGTGGATCATGTCACCTATGTCCGCAACATCACCGACGTCGACGACAAGATCAATGCGCGCGCCGCCGAGCGCGGCCTGTCGATCCGTCAGTTGACCGAAGAAACCAATGCCGCCTTCCAGGCCGACGCCAAGGCGCTCGGTTGCCTCGATCCGAATATTCAGCCGCGCGCGACCGAACATATTGCTTCGATGATTGCGCTGATCGAGCGGCTGCTGCTGACGCGCCACGCCTATGTCGCGGAAGGCCATGTGCTTTTCGACGTGCCGTCGATGCCGGATTATGGCCGGCTGTCGCGCCGCCCGCTCGACGAAATGGTCGCCGGCGCCCGCGTCGAAGTCGCGCCCTACAAGAAAAGCCCGATGGACTTCGTGCTCTGGAAGCCCTCGGCAGCCAACGAGCCGGGCTGGGAGAGCCCCTGGGGGTACGGGCGCCCCGGCTGGCATCTCGAATGTTCGGCGATGAGCTGGCAATATCTTGGCGAGGTTTTCGATATCCACGGCGGCGGCATCGATCTCGTCTTCCCGCATCACGAGAACGAGATCGCCCAGACCTGCTCGGCCTTCGGCCATAGCGTCATGGCAAACTACTGGCTGCACAACGGCTTCCTGCAGGTCGAAGGCCAGAAAATGTCGAAGAGCCTCGGCAATTTCATCACCATCCGGCAGGCGCTGAAGGATTGGCCGGGCGAGGTTTTGCGCTTCAATATGCTCAAGGCGCATTACCGCCAGCCGATCGACTGGACGCTCGCAAGCCTCACCGAGAGCCAGCGCGAACTCGACAAATATTATCCGGTCGCCACGCAATTTGCCGTTACGTCCGCGACGCTTGCACCGGAGTTTCTCGCTGCGCTCGAAGACGACCTCAACACGCCGGAAGCGATCACCGTGCTGCGCCGGCTTTATCGCGAAACGCTGGAGGGCGACGTGGCGCTCGCCGGGACGCGCTTCGCCTCGTCCGGCCATTTCATCGGCCTGTTCCAATCCGAGCTTGCGGATTGGAATCCGGCGCCCATCTTGTTCGACAAGAGCCATGTGGAAGGCCTCATCGCGGCGCGGCTCGCCGCCCGCAAGGCCAAAGACTGGGCCGAGTCCGACCGCATTCGCGACGAATTGATCGGCATGGGCATCGCACTCAAGGACAATAAGGACGGCACGACAAGCTGGGAGGTGAAGCGGTGAACGCATCCCTCACCACGCCGGCGCTGCGCCCGTTCCTGCCGCAGGATGCCGGCGTCGTCGCCCAAATCTTCCGCGATGCGATCGAGGAATTGACCGACGAGGATTACGACGAGGCCCAGCGCGCCGCCTGGATGGCGAGCGCCGACGACGAGGCACGTTTTGCCAAACGTCTCGCCGCGCAGACGACGCTGCTCGCGCTGCGCGACGGCGAGGCCGTCGGCTTCGTCAGCCTCAAAGGCAACGAGCTCATCGACATGCTTTATGTGCGTCCCGAAATTGCCGAAGAAGGAATCGGCCGCTTCCTCGTTGCGGCGATCGAGACGCTCGCGCGCGGCCGCGGCGCCAAAACGCTCAATGTCGATGCGAGCGACACCGCCCTGCCCTTCTTCGAAAAGCTCGGCTTCAAGCCGCAGTTCCGCCAGAGCATCGCCATCGAAGGCGAATGGCTCGCCAATACGAAAATGGCGAAAGCATTGAGCGGTGTTGCGGAGGCGCACCGATGAGCCGCGAGCGCCTCTATCTCTATGACACGACGTTGCGCGACGGCGCGCAGACGACGGGCGTCGATTTCTCGCTCGACGACAAGCGCCACATCGCCGCGCTGCTCGACGCGCTCGGCGTCGATTATATCGAAGGTGGCTATCCCGGCGCCAATCCGCTCGACACCGAATTCTTCGCCAAGAGGCCGAAGTTTCATCAGGCGAAATTCGCGGCTTTCGGCATGATCCGCCGTGCCGGCCGTTCGGCGGCGAACGATCCGGGCGTTGCCGGGCTCATCGACGCCGAGGCCGATGCGATCTGCTACGTCGCCAAATCCTGGGACTACCACGTCCGCGTCGCGCTCGGCACGACGCTCGAAGAAAACCTCGCCGGCATCGCGCAATCGGTCGAACTCGCCGTCAAGCACGGCCGCGAAACCATGCTCGATTGCGAACATTTCTTCGACGGCTACAAAGCCAATCCCGCCTATGCGCTCGAAGTCGCCCGCACCGCCTACCAATCCGGCGCGCGCTGGGTCGTGCTTTGCGATACCAATGGCGGCACGCTGCCGCATGAGGTCGAGCATATCGTCGCCGCGGTCGCCAAACATATTCCCAATGACCGCATCGGCATCCATGCGCATAACGATACGGAAAACGCCGTCGCCAATTCGCTCGCCGCGGTGCGCGCCGGCGCGCGGCAGATCCAAGGCACGTTGAACGGCCTTGGCGAGCGCTGCGGCAATGCCAATCTCGTCTCGCTCATCCCGACGCTGCTGCTGAAGAAGGATTATGCCGGGGCCTTCGACATCGGCGTCTCGCGCGATCAGCTCGCCGCCCTGACCAAAGTCAGCCATACGCTCGACGAGCTCTTGAACCGCGCGCCGGACCGGCATGCGCCTTATGTCGGCGCTTCGGCCTTTGCGACCAAGGCCGGCATCCATGCCTCGGCGGTGATGAAGGACCCGGCGACCTATGAGCACATCGCGCCGGAGGCGGTCGGCAATCAGCGCCGCCTCCTGGTTTCGAGTCAGGCCGGCAAATCGAACATTCTCGCCGAGCTCGAACGGCTCGGGGTCGCCCTCGACAAGGACGACCCGCGCCTCGGCCGGCTGCTCGAGGACGTGAAAGAGAAGGAGGCGCAGCTTTACGCCTATGAAGGCGCCGACGCCTCTTTCGAGCTTCTGGCGCGGCGCAGTCTCGGCACGGTGCCGAATTATTTCGAGGTCGAGCGTTTCAGCGTGAACGCCGAGCACCGCCGCAATGCCGAGGGCGACTATGTCACCGTTTCGGAAGCGGTGGTGAAGCTGCGCATCGGTGACGACACGTCCATCTCGGTTGCGGAAGGCAACGGGCCGATCAACGCGCTCGATCTGGCACTGCGCAAGGATCTCGGCAAATATCAGCCGCTGGTCGAGGATTTGGAGCTCGTCGACTATCGCGTCCGCGTCTTCCAAGGCGGCACGGATGCGGTGACGCGCGTGCTGATCGAGTTCAGCGACGGCAGCGGCGAGAATTGGTCCACGGTCGGGGTCTCGGCCAATATCATCGACGCCTCGTTCCAGGCGTTGACCGACGCGATCACCTACCGCTTGTTGAAAGCCGGCGCCGAATAGAGTGTTTTCGAGCGAAGTGGATACCGGTTCGCGTGAAGAAAATACGTCTCATCGAGAAAATAGAAAACGCCCGCCGGATGGGAGGAAGATCCGGCGGGCGTTTTAGCGCGAGTCGCGGGGAACAAGCTCTCGCGGCAAGACCGGCCCCCGTGCCGAGGACAATCGAAACAAACCTCAAGGCACCAAAAACCGGGTTGATATTTTATTAAACGACTTCGCAGCGCAGCAGAAGTTTGAATATTGCGGCGCTGTTATGCGCAATCCGCATGGAATGGGGATTTCTCCCGGCCGATTACAGTCATATGAGGCAGCTATTGTCTTGAATCTGCCAAATTCGCGGCAATTGCGATAGGAAACCTGAATAGACCTATGTGACTCGCGCATAAGGACACGGGTCAGGAGGCCCCCGTATCTCTCGGCATTCAGCGCCTATTCCGCAGCGTCCTTCCGCGGACTCATGCGCCGTTCGAGGATCGGCTTCAGATAATGGCCGGTATGGCTCTTGGCGACTTTGACAATGTCCTCCGGCGTTCCTTGCGCGACAATCGTGCCGCCGCCATCGCCGCCTTCGGGACCAAGGTCGATGATCCAGTCCGCTGTCTTGATGACATCGAGATTATGCTCGATCACGACGACGCTGTTGCCGCCTTCGACCAGTTCGTGCAGCACATCGAGCAGCTTGGCGACATCGTGGAAATGCAGGCCGGTTGTCGGCTCGTCCAGGATATAGAGCGTTCGGCCGGTGGCGCGGCGGGCGAGTTCCTTGGCGAGCTTCACTCGCTGCGCCTCGCCGCCTGACAAGGTATTGGCCTGCTGGCCGACCTTGATATAGCCGAGGCCGACGCGCGACAAAGTCTCCATCTTCTCGCGGATGGACGGAACGGCCTTGAACAAGTTCCCCGCTTCCTCGACGGTCATGTTGAGCACGTCGGCGATCGACTTGTCGCGATATTTGACCTCCAGCGTCTCGCGCTCATAGCGTGTACCCTTGCAGACATCGCAGGTCACATAGACGTCCGGCAGAAAGTGCATTTCGATCTTGATGACGCCGTCGCCCTGGCAGGCCTCGCAGCGGCCGCCCTTCACGTTGAACGAAAAGCGCCCGGGCAGATAGCCGCGCGCCTTGGCCTCGGGCAGGCCGGCGAACCATTCGCGGATCGGCGTGAAGGCGCCGGTATAGGTCGCGGGATTTGAGCGCGGCGTGCGGCCGATCGGCGATTGATCGATGTCGATGACTTTGTCGAGATGCTGCAGGCCCTCGATTGCCTTATGCGGTGAGGGATGTTCGGCTGCGCCGTTGAGCTTGCGCGCCACCGCTTTGTACAGCGTATCGACGATGAGCGTCGACTTGCCGCCGCCGGAAACGCCGGTGACGCAAGTGAAAAGCCCGAGCGGTATATCGACGTTGACATCCTTCAGATTGTTGCCGGTGGCGTCGACGATCTTGAGCTTGCGCGCCGGATCGGGCTTGCGCCGCATGCGCGGCACCGGCACCTGCAGCCGGCCGGACAGATATTGCCCGGTGAGCGACTTCGCATCCTCCATAATCTCGGTCGCCGTGCCCTGGGCAACGATCTCGCCGCCATGAATGCCGGCGCCGGGGCCGACATCGACGACATGGTCGGCCGTCAGGATCGCGTCCTCGTCATGTTCGACAACGATGACGCTGTTGCCGAGATCGCGCAGCCGCCGCAACGTCTCGAGCAATTTGGCATTGTCGCGCTGATGCAGGCCGATCGACGGCTCGTCGAGCACATAGAGCACGCCCGTGAGGCCGGAGCCGATCTGCGAGGCAAGCCGGATGCGCTGGCTCTCGCCGCCCGACAGCGTGCCGGAGGCGCGCGAGAGCGTCAGATAATCCAAGCCCACATCGATCAGGAAAGTGAGCCGGTCGTTGATCTCTTTCAGAATACGCCGGGCGATCTCGGCGCGTTTCTCGTCGAGCTTGTCTGGTAGCGCGCCGAACCAGGCGCGCGCATCGCGCACCGAGAGATCCGACACTTCGCCGATATGCTTGGCTTCGATCTTGACGGCAAGCGCCTCGGGCTTCAGCCGATAGCCTTTGCAGGTCTTGCACGGCGTCGCCGTCATGAAGCGGGCAATGTCTTCCCGCGCCCATTCGCTTTCCGTCTCGTGATAGCGCCGGTCGAGATTGCTGATGACGCCCTCGAACGGCTTCTTCACGTCGTAGGAACGCAGTCCGTCGTTATAGGAGAAGCGGACCGGATCGTCGCCCGAGCCGTAGAAGATCATCTCCTGGATATCTTTCGGCAGCGCCTCGAACGGCGTGTCGAGCCGAAACTTGTAATGTTTGGCGAGCGATTCGAGCGTTTGCAGATAATAGGGCGAGGTCGAGCGCGCCCAGGGCGCGATGGCGCCCTTGCGCAAGCTCAGCTTCGGATCCGGAACGATCAGATCCGGATCGACGGTCTCCTCGCTGCCGAGGCCACCGCAGACCGGACAGGCGCCGAACGGATTGTTGAACGAGAACAGCCGCGGCTCGATCTCGGGAATGGTGAAGCCCGAGACCGGACAAGCGAATTTCGACGAGAAGACGATCTGCTTCGGCTTGCCGTTTGCGTCCTTCTCATCGGCATATTCGATGATCGCGATGCCGTCGGCGAGATCGAGTGCGGTCTCGAAACTCTCCGAGAGCCGCGCCGCGAGGTCCGGCCGCACCGCGATGCGGTCGACGACGACTTCGATATCGTGCTTCAGCTTCTTGTCGAGCGCCGGCGCTTCGGCGATCTCATAGAATTGTCCATCGATCTTCAGCCGCTGGAAGCCGCGCTTCATAAAGTCGGCGATCTCTTTGCGATATTCGCCCTTGCGGCCGCGCACGACGGGCGCGAGCAGATAGAGCCGCGTGCGCTCCGGCAGCGCCAGCACGCGATCGACCATCTGCGACACGGTCTGGCTCTCGATCGGCAGACCCGTCGCCGGCGAATAGGGAATGCCGGCGCGTGCCCACAAGAGCCGCATATAGTCATAGATCTCGGTGACCGTGCCGACCGTCGAGCGCGGATTGCGCGATGTCGTCTTCTGCTCGATGGAGATCGCCGGCGACAGCCCGTCGATCTGATCGACATCGGGCTTTTGCGTCATCTCCAGGAATTGCCGGGCATAGGCCGACAAGGATTCGACATAGCGGCGCTGGCCCTCGGCATAGATCGTGTCGAAGGCGAGCGACGACTTGCCCGAGCCCGAGAGGCCGGTGAAGACCACGAGCTTGTCGCGCGGGATGACGAGATCGATGTTTTTGAGGTTATGTTCACGCGCCCCGCGCACGACGATCAGCCGCCGGTCATCCCTGGGAAACGGCAGGTTGAGTTCCGGCTCTTTGGCTTTGCGGGGGGCGGATTTGCGCGGTGCTTTCATGGCTTTGGCAGGTTATCCTCGCCTCTCCGAGGAGAGGAAATAGCGGGCCGGGCTGGCGGGACGTTGCGCACAGCTTAGGGTTCGCGGAAAGATCGGAACAGCCTAAGATATGGTTTCGCACGGACAAGGCCAAGGGCACCCCCGGCGCCGGCAAGTCCGCCAACGAGAAAAGCCACCGAATACATCATGGATTCCGCCACCCTCGCCGTCAAAGGCCGGCCGCCGCTCTATAAGCAGCTTTATGTCCAGGTGCTCGTCGCCATCCTTTTCGGGGCGATTTTCGGCTGGCTGGCGCCGCATGCCGCCACGGCGGATTGGGTGAAGGCGCTCGGCGACGGGTTCGTCAAGCTCATCAAAATGGCGATCGCGCCGATCATCTTCCTGACGGTGACGGCCGGCATCGCCCATATATCGGATGCCCGCAAGGTCGGCCGCGTCGCGCTCAAGGCGATCATCTATTTCGAGGTGGTCTCGACCTTCGCGCTCGCCGTCGGACTCATTGTCGGCAATCTGATCCGCCCCGGCACCGGCCTCGCCGCGCATGCCGATGCCGCCGCCGTCGCGAATTACCTCAAGGCCGCGGGTGCCGAACACCCGGTCGATTATCTTCTCAGCATCATTCCCGACTCCGCGGTGGGCGCCTTCGCCCGCGGCGATATTCTGCAAGTCCTCCTGTTTTCGATCTTGTTCGGCTTCGCTCTGATGGCGCTCGGCCCGCGCGGCAAGCTCCTGACCGACGTGCTCGACCAGACGACGCACGCGATCTTCGGCGTCATCAATATCGTGATGCGGGCGGCGCCCTTCGGTGCCTTCGGCGCCATGGCCTATACGGTCGGCAAATATGGCACGCAGGCGCTGGGCGCGCTCGCCGGCGAAATCGCCACCTTCTACCTGACCTCAGCGCTTTTCGCCGTCCTGGTGCTCGGCAGCATCTCCCGCCTCGCCGGCTTCAGCATTTTCAAGTTTCTCGCCTATGTGAAGGACGAATTGCTCATCGTGCTCGGCACGAGTTCGTCAGAAAGCGCCTTTCCGCGGCTCCTCGAAAAGCTCGAAGCGCTCGGCTGCTCGCAATCGGTGGTCGGCCTTGTCGTTCCGGCCGGCTATTCATTCAATCTCGACGGCACCAATATTTATATGACGCTCGCGACCCTGTTCATCGCCCATGCGCTCGGCGTCGACCTCTCGCTCAGCCAGCAATTGACGATTCTGCTCGTCGCCATGCTGACCTCGAAGGGCGCCACCGGCGTCGCCGGCGCCGGCTTCATCACGCTCGCGGCGACGCTCGCCTCCGTCTCGCCTGCCCTCGTGCCGGGCATGGCGATCCTGCTCGGCATCGACAAGTTCATGAGCGAATGCCGGGCGCTGACCAATTTCATCGGCAATGGCGTTGCGACAATCGTGATTTCCGCCTCGGAAGGCGAACTCGACCGGACAAAGCTGAATGCCGCCTTGAGCCGCGGCGCAGTCGAGGATGCCTCGGGCGAAATGAGGATCGCTTAATTTTCAATAATAGCCGTCGCGCGCCCGCAGGCGGCGGGCGAAAAGGCGCAGCAGATCGAGCGCGAAGCTTGGCGTCTCGCCGACGATTCTCAGAAAATCCTTTTCCGAAACCGGCACCAGCGTCACGTCCGAGGCGGCGACGGCGGTGGCGCTGCGCGGCGACGGGTCAAGCAGCGACATTTCGCCGAAAAACTCGCCCGAGCCGAGAATGGCGATGACGCGCCGGCCGCCGCGGATTTCCACCTCGCCTTTTTCGATCACATAAAGCGCTTCGGCCTTATCGCCCTCGCGGAAGATCACCTCGTCAGCGACATAGGCGCGTCTCGGCAGCCCGGCCTTCGAGAGCAGGCTGAAATCGAGTGGCGTCTGCGGCACGATCCTTCTCCGCGGCTGGCGTTGATGGCGGCGAGCCTAGAGCGGGATGCGAAAAAGTGTCAGCGGTTTTTCGCAAAGAATTCCGCTCTAAACTGTATGAATCGATCACGTTTATGATTTCGGACGATCCGAAATCATCGTGATCTAGGCTGCGCACCGGCGCTTTGCCAAGATTGGCCACGGCGGCGCGCCACTTTCCGCCTTGCCATGTGGCACAAAAGGCGCTAGGAACAAATAAGGAACAATGCTTTCCGTGGAAAACCGCAAATCGGAGTCTGCGGCAGGCCCCGCCGGCTTTAAGGTCGGCCGCTCAGATGCGTGGGAGAGAGTCATGGCGGGCAGCGTCAACAAGGTCATTCTGATCGGTAATCTGGGCCGTGACCCCGAAGTGCGGCGGCTGAATTCGGGCGATTCCGTCGTCAGCTTCAGCCTGGCGACGACCGAATCCTGGCGCGACAAGTCGAGCGGCGAGCGTAAGGACCGCACGGAATGGCATAATATCGTGATCTTCAACGAGAATTTGGGGAAGATCGCGGAGCAATATTGCAAGAAGGGCTCGAAGGTCTACCTCGAAGGCCAATTGCAGACGCGCGAATATACCGACAAGGACGGCAACCAGCGCCGCACGACGGAAGTCGTCCTGCAGCGGTTCCGCGGTGAGCTGACCTTGCTCGACAGCCGTGGCGGCGCCCGCGGCGAATCCTTCGACGATCGCGGCGGCGCATTGGATGTCTCGAGCAGCGGCGGCAGTTTCGGCCGCACCTCGCCGATGGAATCCGACAGGCGCCCGAGCCGCGCCTCGGAAATGATCGACGACGATATTCCCTTCTAGGCGCGGCGGCGCTGCTTTATTGCGCTGAGCGGAACAAAACCGGCCAGTCGCCCGGCTCCAGGCCGCCGCACGCATCTTGCGACGAGAGCGCCGCAAGCACGAAGGCTTTGCCGTTCCAGATCCAGCGTGCGGCCATACCGCAATCGGCGAGTCCCCGGCCTTTGGCCGACATTGCGAGCGTGCCGGTTTCGGGGGCGAAATCGGCTTCGGTCAAATCGGTGACAGTCGCCTGACCCGGTTGGTTTCCCTGATAGGGAATGGGCAGCGTGAGCAGCGTTGCCGGCCCATCCGGGCGCCCAACAACAAAACCAAGATAAGACCCCTGATAAGCGCCCATGATGCAGGGAATGAGGACGAGCGCGCGGGCTTTGTCCAGCGCATAGGCGCTGGGGGTCATGGATTCGACCTTGTCGTCGCATTCCTCGGACGAGAGGATCTTGGCGCCGTCGCGCCGTGCGCGATCGATCAGCTTCTGCGCCTCGCCCTTTGCCAGAGTCTCCGTGACCTTGCGCGCCGGCACTTTTGGCAGCGGCGGTGCCGGCGGCACCGCTGACGCGAGCCGGTTTCCGCGATCGAGCAATGCGGTTTCGTTGCCGGCGCGGCCTTGCCGCGCATCCATGCGCAGCAGCGCGGCGACAAAACCGTCGAGCGGAATGCTTTTGCCGTCCGGCAAGCCGATCGCCTTGCCGTTGCGCAGCCGCCGCACGAGGTCTTGGATGTCGGCCAGGCTGGACGTCGAGATCACGGTGCCGTCCTCGCCATCCTTGCGCTGCCAGCCGGGGCCAAGCGGAACCGTCGCGCCATCGACCTTCACTTGATCGAGGCCGAAGCGCGCTTCCGAACCGATGGTGGCGGAAATTGCGCCCTTCGACCCCGCCTCGCGCGAAATGGTCAATTCGGTGCGGTCACCGTCCTGATTGAAGCCTTTCGCTTCGCAACTTAGCGTGTTGTCGCAAGCCATCAGCCAGGATTTGTAGACATCATACGATTGGACGGGCGCCTCGCTCGCGGCGTTCGCCGCAAAGCCGAGGCCGGGCGCGAGCAGGAAAAGAAGAAGCCAAAATTTCTGCATGTCTTAGGCTGCAGGTGTCGCCCATGTCAGTCAAGCGGGCTGCGGTCGGATAGGAGTTGATTGCCCGGCGCGCCGCGGCGATCATGCGGCGGGGGCGGACATGATCGTCGCGAAAAAAATCTTCGAACTGCCGGAATTCCACGCAACCGGCGGCCGGGTCATTAAAAATCTCCGCATCGGCTGGGAATGCTACGGCAGGCTCAATGCCGATCGCTCGAATGCAATCCTTGTCGCGCATTATTTTTCCGGCACCAGCCATGCCGCCGGCCGCTATGCGAAGGATGATGTCTATCCGGGTTATTGGGACGTCCTGATCGGCCCCGGCAAAGCGATCGATACGGATCGCTATTTCGTTTTTTCCGCCGATACGCTCGTCAATCTCAACGCCCGCGACCCGCGCGTCGTGACGACCGGGCCGGCAACGATCGATCCCGACACCGGCCGGCCCTATGGCCTGAGCTTTCCGCCGGTGACGATCGCGGACTTTGTCGCCGTTCAAAAAGCGCTCGTCGATCATCTCGGCATTCGAAAACTTCACGCCGTCATCGGACCGTCCATGGGCGGCCTGCAGACGCTCGCCTGGGCGGCCGCTTATCCAGGCATGATGGATCGCATCATGCCTGTCGTCTGTGCCGGCGAAATCGACGCGTGGCTCATCGCCTGGCTCGGGCTCTGGGGGGCGCCGATCCGCGCCGACCCGGCCTGGAAGAACGGCGCCTATGCGATCGACGCGCAGCCCGCCGCCGGCCTGACTTTGGCGCTCAAACTCATCACCCTCCAGGCCAATCACGGGCAATGGGTCGATGCCCAATTCGGCCGCGCTTTTGCCGACGAAGGCGCCGCGCCGGTCGACGCGCTCGGCAATGCCTACAAAGTCGAAGCCGCGATCGCGGCGATCGCCGCCGAGCGTGCCAGCATCGCCGACGCCAACCACCTGCTCTATCTCGTCAAGGCGAACCAGACATTTGCCGCCGGCCCGACCGGCACGTTGGCCGACCTCGAGAACGTTCGCGCCAAGACGTTGTTCCTCTATTCGTCCACCGACCAGGTCTTTCGCGCCGACAAAGCCCGCGCCACTGCGGCGGCGATCGCCAAGGGCGGCGCCCCGGTCGAAACGGCGGAAATCCAAGGCCCATTCGGCCACGCCAATGGCCTCTTCGCGATGGCACCGCTCGGCGATCGAATCGCCGATTTCTTGTCACGCTGAGCCGGCTTCAACCGGTTCACCGGCAGGTTGCTGTGAACATCCGCCGCAGAGCTCGTATCCGATTGAAACAAATAGCTATTTTGTCACGCCAAGACAGCCGCCGCGCTGGCAATTTGCGGCGGCTTCGATTATATGAAAATCACCTCCAGACTTGGATGATTTGCCTTGGCCGATAATGAAGAAAACGGCGCCGGACCTGCAGGGTCCGACGTCCGCCCGGTTTCGATTTCAGACGAAATGCGCCGCAGCTACCTCGATTACGCGATGAGCGTGATCGTCAGCCGCGCGCTGCCCGATGTGCGCGACGGCCTGAAGCCGGTGCACCGGCGCATTCTCTTCTCGATGTACGAGAACAATTACACGCCGGATCGCGCCTATAACAAATCGGCGCGCGTCACCGGCGACACGATGGGCAAATACCATCCGCACGGCAATCTGGCGATTTATGACGCGCTGGTGCGCATGGCGCAGCCATTCTCGATGCGGCTACCGCTCATCGACGGCCAGGGCAATTTCGGCTCGGTTGACGGCGATCCGCCGGCGGCCGAACGCTATACCGAGGTGCGCCTCGCACCCGCCGCTTTGCCGCTGCTCGACGATCTCGACAATGAGACCGTCGATTTCCAGCCGAATTACGACGGCCGCGAGCGCGAACCGGTCGTGCTGCCAGCGAAATATCCCAACCTTCTTGTCAACGGCGCGGGCGGCATTGCCGTCGGCATGGCGACAAACATTCCGCCGCATAATCTCGGCGAAGTCATCGATGCGGTGATTGCGCTGATCGACAGGCCGGAGATCAGCCTCGAAGATCTGATCGGCATCATTCCCGGTCCGGATTTTCCCACCGGCGGCAATATCATCGGCCGCGCCGGCATCCGCTCCGCCTATCATACGGGCCGCGGCTCGATCCTCGTGCGCGCCAAAGTCGAGGTCGAGGAAATCCGCAAGGAGCGCGACGCGCTCGTCGTCACCGAAATTCCCTATCAGGTGAACAAATCGGCGCTGCTCGAAAAGATCGCCGAGCTTGTGCGCGAGAAAAAGGTCGAGGGCATTTCGGACCTGCGCGATGAATCCGACCGCCAGGGCATGCGCATCGTCATCGAATTGAAACGCGATGCGGTCGCCGACGTCGTGCTGAATCAGCTCTGGCGCTTCACCGCCCTGCAATCGAGCTTCCCCGCCAATATGATCGCGCTCAATGGCGGCCGCCCCGAGACGCTGAACCTCAAAGATTTCCTGCGCGCCTTCGTGGATTTCCGCGAAGAAGTCGTCACCCGGCGCACCAAATTCCTGCTCGGTAAGACGCGCGATGCGGCGCATTTGCAGGTCGGCCTTGCCATTGCGGTGGCCAATATCGACGAGGTGATCCGCGTCATCCGCACATCGCCCGATGCCGGGGCGGCGCGCGAAGCCCTGATGAGCCGCGACTGGCCGGCGCGCGACATGGCGCCCTTGATCGCACTGATCGCCGATCCGCGCCATGTCCTCTCGGCAGAAGGCACCTGCCGCCTCTCCGAGGCGCAAGCGCGCGGCATCCTCGAACTGCGCCTGCAACGCCTCACCGCGCTCGGCCGCGAGGAAATCGGCCAAGCGCTCGAAAAACACGCCGCCGAAATCGCCGACTATCTCGATATTCTCCGGTCCCGCGCGCGCCTCTTCGGCATCATCAAGGACGAATTGCTCGCCATCAAGCTCGCCCACGCGACGCCGCGGCGCACGCTAATCCTCGATAACGACGCCGAGTTCGAGGACGAAGACTTGATCCAACGCGAAGACGTCGTCGTCATCGTCTCGCATGCCGGCTACATCAAGCGCGTGCCACTGTCGGCCTATCGGGCGCAGCGGCGCGGCGGCAAGGGCCGCACCGGCATGCAGACGCGGGACGAGGATTTTGTCGCCAAACTCTTCGTCGCCTCGACGCATACGCCGGTCCTGTTCTTCTCCTCGCTCGGCCAAGCGTATAAGGAAAAGGTCTGGCGGCTGCCGGCGGCCGCGCCGCAGGCGCGCGGAAAGGCTTTGGTCAATATCCTGCCGCTCGAACAGGGCGAACGCATCACGACCATCATGCCGCTGCCGGAAGACGAAGAGCAATGGGAAAAGCTCGACGTGATCTTCGCGACGACGCGCGGCACGGTGCGGCGCAACAAGCTCTCCGACTTCGCCCAGGTCAACCGCGCCGGCAAGATCGCCATGAAGCTCGATCCCGGCGAAGAGATCGTCGACGTGCAAATCTGCACCGAAAACGACGACGTGCTGCTGACAACGGCCGGCGGCCAGTGCATCCGCTTCCCGGTCACCGATGTCCGCGTCTTCAAGGGCCGCGATTCGATGGGTGTCCGCGGCATCGCACTCGGCGAAGGCGATCGCGTCATCTCGCTGGCGATCCTCCACCACATCGAGGCCGAGAGCGGCGAGCGCATGGCCTATCTCAAGATGCGCCGCGCCATTGCCGGCGAAGCGGCCGAGGCCGGCGACACGGCAGGCGAAGAAGCGAACGGCGAAGAAACACCCGCCGCACTCCCGCCGGAGCGCTATGCGCAGATGTCGGCGGCGGAAGAAATCATCCTGACGGTCTCTGCCAACGGCTACGGCAAGCGCACCTCGTCCTACGAATACCGGATCACCGGACGCGGCGGCAAAGGCATTGTCGCGATGGCGGTCAATCCGCGCAACGGGCCGCTTGTCGCCTCCATGCCGGTCGAGGAGACGGACGAGATCATGCTCGTGACCGACGGCGGCCAGATGATCCGCTGCCCGGTCGAGGGCATTCGTGTCGCCGGCCGCGGCACGCAGGGCGTCATCGTCCTCGACACCGCCGAGGACGAGCGCGTCGTCAGCGTCGAGCGGATCAGCGAGGACGAAGCGCCGGAGAACGGCGAGGGCGAAGCGGGCGCCTGAGGGCGCCATTTGCCCCTGCCCGCGGGCTCGGCTAGAGAGAGGCCATGATGCTGAAGGCGCTCTATACCGGCACATTCGACCCGCTGACCAACGGGCATGTCGATATCATCACGCGGGCGGCGCGCTTCTGCGACGAGCTCGTCGTGGCGATCGGCGTGCATCCTGGCAAGACGCCGATGTTTTCCGCCGCCGAGCGGGCAGATCTCCTGCGTACAGCCTGCGGCGACCTCACCGCAGCCCATTCGTGCAAATTATCGGTGCTGACTTTCTCCGGCCTGGCCGTCACCGCCGCGCGCGAGGTCGGTGCCACGCTCCTCGTACGTGGACTGCGCGACGGCACCGATCTCGACTACGAGACACAGATGACCGGCATGAATGGCGTGATGGCACCGGATATCGAGACGATCTTTCTTGCCGCCTCCCCGCACGTCCGTCACATTGCCGCGACATTGGTGCGCCAAATCGCCCTGCTCGGCGGCGATGTGACGCCTTTCGTGCCCGATGTCGTCGCCAAAGCTCTCGCCGTGAAACTCAACACGGCACCTTGATCTCTTCCGAGGAGGAAACATGCGCCTGATCCGCCGCGGCCTTTTGGCTGCCCTCGCCGTCCTGCTGCTGACGCTGCCGCTCGCCGCGGCCAATCTGAAAAACGAAATCTACCTCTATACCAAGGATGGCAAGATCACGATCCTGCTGCGACCCGATCTCGCGCCGAAAACGGTCGAACAGATCAAGACGCTGACCGCACGTGGTTTCTATAATGGTCTCAAGTTCCATCGCGTCATCGACGGCTTCATGGCGCAAACCGGCGATCCGACGGGCACCGGCACCGGTGGCTCCGACCTGCCGAATGTCCCGGCCGAATTCTCGAAAGCGCCTTTCAAGCGCGGCGCACTAGGCATGGCGCGCGCCGACGACCCGAATTCCGGCAATTCGCAATTTTTCATCTGCTTCGCCGATTCTGATTTTCTCAACGGGCAATATACGCTCTTCGGCCAAGTGATCGACGGCATGGATGTGGTCGATAAGATCAAGAAAGGTTCGCAGGCCGACAACGGCATGGTCACCGACCCCGACAAGATCGTAAAAATGGAACTCGCAACCGACGCGAAATAGCGTCAGATCTGAACGATCGAATCGAAATCGAATTTTTCGCCGGATGGATTTTCGCCGATCCGCACGATCGTATCGCTGACGAAGCGGTATGGCGGAACGGGTAGATTGTACGGGGCCGGGACACCTTTGAAGACCCGGCCCGCGAGATCGTATTTCGAGCCGTGACACGGACAGAAATAGCCACCCGGCCAAGCCGCCACGGGTACCGTGGGACTGGCGTTCGGGAAGCATTTCGGCAGGCAGCCGAGATGCGTGCAAATGCCGACGACAACGAGAAATTCAGGTTTGATCGAGCGATGCCAATTGGCTGCGTAGGGCGGCTGTTGCCAGACGTTGCACCCCGGATCTGCCAAAAGATCGATCAACTGAGGCGATCGCAGGCTGGCAAGCAGATCGGGCGGGCGGCGCAAGATATAAATCGGGCGCCGTCGCCATAAGGCGACGATGTTCTGTCCAGGCGCGGTGGTCTTGAGATCGATATCGACCGGGCCGCCGGCCGCGATGGTCGAAGCATCCGGCTCCATTTGCGAGAAGAACGGCACTACCGCAGCTGCCGCGCCGAAGCCCGCAAAAGTCGTAGTCGCGATAAAGAGGAAATCGCGGCGCGACCCTTCTGGCGGCTTTTCAGCGCTTTCGCCCAAACCGGAAGAAGACGCCTGTGACATGGAAAATCTCACGCGCTTTGCGGCTTCTCCCCACTACCTAGGCCTTTACGGGCGTTTGGCAAGTTACGCCTCAAAGGTCTAGATCACGCCCGGTTCGGGGCAGCGGGCGCTTCCGAGAAGTTATGCGCGACAGGAAGACGCGCCGTTTCAAGGGCTCGGCCATGTTCCCATGGAAAAAGTCGTACAACTTTTGCCGAACATGTTCTAAGGGAAGCGCCGACACAAGGATGGAGGCACGCGATGGCGGAAGCCGGAAATACATTGACGCTTGAGACGACCAAGGGACCGGTGGTGATCGAGATGCGCCCCGATCTCGCCCCCAAGCACGTCGAGCACATCAAGCGGCTTGTCGGTGAGCATTTCTACGATGGCGTCACGTTTCACCGCGTCATCGATGGGTTCATGGCGCAGACCGGCTGCCCGCACGGCACCGGCACGGGCGGTTCGAAATATCCCAATCTCAAAGCCGAGTTCAACGCCGAGCCGCACGTGCGCGGCACGGTCTCGATGGCACGCGCGCAGAATCCCGATTCCGCCAATTCGCAATTCTTCATCTGCTTCGACGACGCACGCTTTCTCGACAAGCAATATACCGTCTGGGGCAAGGTCGTCTCCGGGATGGAGAATGTCGACAAGATCAAGCGTGGCGAGCCGGTACGCGATCCGGACCGGATTCTCTCGGCGACGCTGAGCTAGAGAAAAATTTGCGCGCCGCAATTGCGAGGAGCGTCAGCAACGAAGCGATCCAGGCAGGCATAGACTGGACCGCTTCGCGCCGCGCGCGGTGACGAACCGATGCGCGTCGATCTCTTCGATTTCGATCTCCCGCAAGACCGCATTGCCTTGCGCCCCATCGCGCCGCGCGATGCCGCGCGCATGCTCGTCGTCGCGCCGCAGTCGACGCCGCCCCTGTTGGATCAATCGATCCGCGACCTGCCCGACCTCCTGCGGCCCGGCGATGTGCTCGTCGTCAACAATACGCGGGTGATCCCCGCCCGGCTCGAAGGCGTCCGCATCCGCGAGGTCGCTGAGGCCAAGATCGAAGTGCTGCTGCACAAGCGCGTTTCGGAAAACGCTTGGCGCGGCTTCGCCAAAGGCGCCCGTAAATTGCAGCGCGGCGATGCGATCTTCTTCCAGCGCAAGAGCGCCGACCCTTCGCATCCCGCTCTTGAAGCCGAAGTGCTCGAAAATTGCGGCGAGGGCGAAGTTCTGCTCGCCTTTGCGCTCAAAGGCGACGATCTCAATCGTGCCATCGAGACCTATGGCGCCATGCCGCTGCCGCCCTATATCGCCGGCAAGCGGCCGGCCGACGCCCAAGACGTCGATGATTATCAGAGCCTCTTTGCCGTGCATCCGGGCGCCATCGCGGCGCCGACGGCGAGCCTGCATTTCACACCGGCGCTGAAGACGGCGATCACGGCACGCGGCATCGCCTTCGCGCAGGTCACTCTGCATGTGGGCGCCGGCACATTTCTACCGGTGAAGGCTGACGACACGCGCGCGCATCATATGCACGCCGAATGGGGCGAGATCGACGCCGAAACCGCGGCGCAGCTCAATCGCGCGCGCGCTGCGGGAGGGCGTATCGTCGCGATCGGCACGACCCCCCTGCGCGTGCTCGAATCGGCGGCGACCGCCGCCGGCGAGATCGCGCCTTTTGCCGGCGAGACGGCGATTTTCATCACGCCCGGCTATCGTTTCAAGGCGGTCGATCTGCTGCTCACCAATTTCCATCTGCCGCGCTCGACGCTATTCATGCTCGTCTCTGCCTTCAGCGGTCTTGAGACCATGCAGGCGGCCTACAAACATGCGATTGCATCGGGCTATCGCTTCTATTCTTATGGCGACGCCTGCCTGCTCCACCCTGCATCATGACAGAGCTTTTATTCGACATTCATGCCACAGACGGCGCGGCGCGCAACGGCACCATTGGGCTGCCGCGCGGCCAGATCCGCACGCCCGCCTTCATGCCCGTCGGCACCGCCGCGACCGTGAAAGCCATGGTTCCGCGCGACGTTCACGCGCTTGGCGCGGATATCGTGCTTGCCAACACCTACCACCTGATGCTCCGGCCCGGAGCGGAGCGCGTTGCGGCACTCGGCGGCCTGCATAAATTCATGAATTGGCCCTGGCCGATCCTCACCGATTCCGGCGGCTTCCAAGTCATGTCGCTCGCCAAGCTGCGCAAGCTCGATGAAAGCGGCGTCACCTTCCAATCGCATATCGACGGGGCGCGGCATCATCTGACGCCCGAACGCGCGATGGAAATCCAGCGCCTGCTCGGCTCCGATATCCAGATGCAACTCGACGAATGCGTAAAACTTCCGGCACCCGAGGCCGAGGTCGGGCGCGCCATGCAACTCTCGCTGCGCTGGGCGGAGCGCTGCAAGATCGCCTTCGCCAGTCAGCCCGGCCGCGCGCTTTTCGGCATCGTGCAAGGCGGCGCCAGCCCGGCTCTGCGCCGTGTCAGCGCCGAGGCGCTCGTCGGCATGGGCTTCGACGGTTATGCGCTTGGCGGTCTCGCTGTCGGCGAGCCGCAGGAGGTGATGCTGGCGATGATCGAAGCGAGCGTCACGCATCTGCCCAGCGGGCGCCCGCGCTATCTGATGGGGGTTGGCTCGCCCGACGATCTGCTCGAAGCCGTGCGGCGCGGCATCGACATGTTCGATTGCGTGATGCCGACGCGGGCCGGCCGCCACGGCCTCGTCTACAGCCGTTTCGGCCGCATCAATCTGCGCAATGCCAAACATGCCGACGACCCGCGGCCGATCGATCCCGAGGCGCCCTGCGAGGCTGCACGCCTCTATTCGCGCGCCTATCTGCATCATCTCGTCAAGGCCGGCGAAATCCTCGCCATGATGCTGCTGACGACGATCAACCTCGCTTATTACGAAGCCCTGATGGCGGAGGTTCGTGCTGCGATCGCCGCCGGCCGCTACGGCGATTTCTGTGCCGAGACCAAAGCCCGGTGGGCGCGCGGCGAAGCGCAATCGGACCTCTGATCATCGCGTCGCTGACGATCAGACCTTCAAAAAGCAAAAGGCGAAGCAGGCTCAAGGGCCTCGCTTCGCCTCTTCGCTCCCTCGTCCTAGACCCCTTCTCGCTTCTAGGGACGGTACATGTCCGCCCGGCGTATGAAAGGGTTTCCTCCCACGACTTGGACTACGTCTGCATCCTGGAACCCTGGGGCTCTCAACAGGATGACGAGGGTTTGTAGCCCAGACGTGACGCATTGTCACGCTTCAAAAGGCATCTTGCCCGTAAAACCGGCACAAAAAAGATATTTTTTCTCGCGGCGACCCTCCCAGGTAGAAATACCAAAAGGCGACCCGACCGCTTGCGCTTTCGCGCGCTGCATGTCCTGCTAAAGTCCGGCAAGGCAGCGAGTCATGATCGAGAATTCATTCCCGCCCGGCGATATGGAGCCCGTGAGCAGAGGCCCCGGGATCGGCGGCCGCATCCGAAATTGGTTTTTGGCCGGCATCGTCGTCGCCGGTCCCCTGGCGATCACCGTCTATATCGTCTGGTGGTTCGTCGACACGGTCGACAGCGCCGTGCGCAAACTCGTGCCGCTAAATTTCTGGCCGGACAAATTCCTGCCGTTCCGGGTGCCGGGCCTGGGCGTCATCTTTGCTTTTCTCGCACTGACCCTGCTTGGCTTTCTCGCCGCCAATCTGGCCGGTCGCAGCCTGATCGCGCTTGGCGAAGCCACTCTTGGACGCACGCCAATCATCCGCTCGATTTATAAGAGTGTGAAGCAGGTCTTCGAGACGATCTTCTCGCAGACCGGCTCCTCGTTCCGCAAAGTCGGGCTGATCGAATTCCCCGTCAAGGGCACCTGGACGCTGGTCTTCATCTCGGTGCCGCCGGCGCGGAGCGTCGCGGCGAAATTGCCGCCCGTCGAGGAAGATTATGTTTCGGTCTTCCTGCCGTGTACGCCCAACCCGACGACCGGCTTCTACTTCTTTCTGCCCGCAAGTGCGGTGAAAGAAGTCGCGATGAGCCCCGACGATGCGGTCAAGCTCATCGTCTCCTGTGGCGTCATCAATCCCGATGCGTTGGTGCCGGCACCGGTGGCGGAGCCGCCCGCCGATGATAGATTGGCCCAAGACGACGCCGCCTGAACTGCTCCCTTCCCCGCCTCACCACCGCTGGCACCATGGCTGTCTACACAGACGTTTCCGATCTCGCTCTTGAAAACTTCCTTGCCGATTATGGGCTGGGCAAATTACTTGCCTACAAGGGCATTGCCGAAGGCGTCGAAAACTCCAATTTCCTGCTGCATGTCACGGCCGGCTTTTTCATCCTGACGCTTTATGAAAAGCGCGTCCGGCCCGAGGATCTGCCGTTTTTCCTCGCGTTGATGGAACATCTGTCAGCCCATGGGCTCGTCTGCCCGCAGCCGGTGAAAACGAAACAAGGCGACCTGCTCGGCACGCTGGCTGGCCGGCCGGCTGCCATCGTCACTTTTCTCGAAGGCGTTTCGACGCGCACGCCCTCCGTCGCCCATTGCTCGGCGCTCGGCGCCGCGCTCGGCAAATTGCATCGTGCCGGCGCCGATTTTCCGCGCCAACGGCCGAACGATCTGTCGATTTCCGCTTGGCCCCGGCTTTTCGCTCAGGCCGAGGACCGCGCCGATAGTGTCGAGCCGGGCCTCGCGGCTTTCCTCGCCGGCGAACTCGCGGCGCTGGCGGCGCTCTGGCCGCATAACCTGCCGCGCGGCGTCATCCACGCCGATCTTTTTCCCGACAATGTTCTCTTCCTTGGAGAGAAGGTGTCAGGATTGATTGACTTCTACTTTGCTTGCACCGATTTCCTCGCCTACGACCTTGCCGTCTGTCTCAACGCCTGGTGCTTCGAGCCGGATTTTTCGTTCAATGTCACCAAGGGGAAAGCGATCATCGATTCCTATCAGAGCTGCCGACGCCTGAGCGACACGGAGGCAGCTGCCTTGCCGGTTCTGGCGCGCGGCGCGGCCTTGCGCTTCACGCTGACGCGGCTGGTCGATTGGCTGAATGTGCCGCCTGGCGCTTTGGTCCGTCCCAAGGATCCGCGCGAATATGTGAAACGCTTGCGCTTCCATCAGCGCGCCACCGGCCCGCGCGACCTCGGATTGGCGCTTTGAGCGAAAAAGTGACGATCTGGACCGATGGCGCCTGCTCCGGCAATCCGGGACCTGGCGGCTGGGGCGCCATTCTGACCTTCGGCGATCACTGCAAAGAACTTTCCGGCGGCGAGGCGGCGACCACCAACAATCGCATGGAACTCACCGCCGCAATCCGCGCCTTGGAGGCGCTGAAGCGGCCGTGCAGCGTCGATCTCCACACCGATTCCGCCTATCTGCGCGGCGGAATCACGACCTGGCTCGCGACGTGGAAGAAGAACGGCTGGCGCACCGCCGACAAAAAGGCCGTCAAAAACGTCGAGCTCTGGCAGGAACTCGAACGAGCCGCCGCACCGCACGACATTCGCTGGCATTGGCTCAAGGGCCACGCCGGTCACCCGATGAACGAGCGCGCCGACGAACTGGCGCGCGAGGCATTGCGGCCGTTCTCGCGGAAGTAAACATCGATCCGACATCTTTTCATCGTCCCGTCGTTTTCAAGTGCGAAACGGCGGCCGTTTGCATGCTGGCGAGAGCCGTCTTTTCTTCTGCCCAATCGGGTTTGGGCCTTGTGCCGTTGCGGCAAAGTGAACGATGATCATCCGGCTTGTGCACGAAGATCGCCCCGCCGCGCGCGGGTCCGGTTTCCGGCACGGGCTGACCGGGAAAGTCCGCAGATGAGCGAAGCTTTCGTCAGCCGCGATGATATTTTTTCCTGGGGACGCGTCGCACGCGAGCCGCAGCGCGTGGCGACGCCGCGCTTCGCCGATCAGCTCACCCCGTTGATCGATGCCGCGAGAGGCTCGAGCTTGCTCGCCGTGGGGCTCCGCCGCTCTTACGGCGATTCTTGCCTCAACGAGACCGGTGATCTGATCGATATGTCGCGGCTTGACCGGATCATCGCCTTCGATCCGCTGAACGGCATTCTGCGTGCCGAGGCCGGCGCCAGCTTTTCCGAGATCCTGCAATTAATCGTCCCGCATGGCTGGTTTCTGCCGGTGACTCCGGGGACGCGGTTCGTCACGCTCGGCGGCGCGATCGCCAATGACATCCACGGCAAGAACCATCACGCCGCCGGGAGTTTTGGCCGGCACGTGCGCGCGCTCGGTCTTGTGCGCAGCGACCGCGGCCGCTCGACGTTGACGCCCGATTCCGACCCTGCTCTGTTTGCCTCGACGATCGGCGGCCTTGGCCTCACCGGCATCATCGAATGGGCGGAAATCTCGCTCGCCAAGATCGACAGCGCCTATCTCGAAGTCGAGACACTGCCCTTCGAAACTCTGGATGCTTTTTGGGATCTCGCAGAGGCGAGCGCGGAGACATTCGAATTCACCATCGCCTGGGTCGATTGTTTCGCGCATGGCGAGGGCCTCGGGCGGGGCATCTTTCGGCGTGCGAATTGGACGCCCTATGGTTTTTTCGATGCCCACCGCGATCAAAGCTGGCCGCGGGTTCCGTTCGATGCGCCTGATTTCTTGCTCAGCCCGCCGGGTATCGGCGCGTTCAATACGCTTTATTACCGGCTCCTGGCCGGCGCCGGGACGAAGCTGCAGCACTATCGGAAATTCTTCTACCCGCTCGATGCTCTCGGCGATTGGAACCGGCTCTATGGCCGCAACGGTCTCCTGCAATATCAATGCGTGATCCCGCCCGCCGCGCAGCGCGACGCGATCCGCGACCTGTTTGCTACCATCGCCGCAGATCGGCAAGTTTCATTCCTCGCAATGCTCAAGACATTTGGCGACCTTCCCGCGCCGGGACTTTTGTCGTTTGCGCGGGCCGGGACGACTCTGGCCCTCGATTTTCCGAATCACGGCGAAAAAACGCGCGCCCTCCTCGCGCGGCTCGATGCCATTGTCGCCGACGCCGGCGGCGCCCTTTACCCGGCTAAGGACGGCCGCATGACGCACAGCATGTTCCGCCGCTCGTTTCCGCGCTGGCAAGATTTGCAAAGGGACCCCTTGATGAGTTCCGATTTCTGGCGAAGAGTGGCGGCATGAGCGGCCCGTCGCAGGAAGTCGTCGCCCCCAAAGCGCCGCAGCGGATCGTGATCCTCGGCGCGACTTCGGCGATTGCCGAAGCCGCCGCGCGCCTCTGGGCCGCGAACGGCGCGCGCATCATTCTCGCCGGCCGTAATGAGGCGCGGTTGAACAAGATCGCCGCCGATCTTAAAGCCCGCGGCGCGAGCGAAGCGATCGACTGGCCACTCGATTTTGTCACCGCCGACGCGGGCGCCGAACTCGGCAAGATGGTCGACCGTCTCGGCGGCCTCGATCTTCTGCTTCTTGCCTATGGCATCTCCGGCGACCAGGGCGAGCTCGAGCGCAATCCTGCCGCGGCCGCCAAAGTGATCGCAACCAATTTCTCCAGCGCCGCGGCCTGGAGCCTCGCCGCCGCTGCGGTGCTCGAAAAGCAGCGCCGTGGCACACTTCTGGTGATCGGTTCCGTTGCCGGCGATCGCGGGCGCCGCTCGAATTTCATTTACGGCGCGACGAAAGGCGGCCTCGCACATTTGGTCGAAGGCATCGCCCACAAATTGGCGCCCCTGGGGGCGCGCGCCGTCATCATCAAGCCCGGTTTCGTCGAAACGCCCATGACCGCAGGCATGGCAAACAACGGGCCTCTTTGGGCAAAGCCGGACGCCATCGCGCCGATCATTGTCCGCGCCGGCGAAAAAGGCGGCCCCGTCGTTTACGCTCCGACGTTCTGGCGCGGCATTATGCTGATCGTGCGCAATCTTCCGGCGGCGGTCTTCGACAGGCTCAATATTTAAGCGGGGTGTGCTTCCGTCAAATGCACCAAACGCGGCGTAATGCCTACGTCATCGTTGCATAATTATCCTACATAGGCACAGACCCCATTCTCCCCGATTGCCGATCTTGACAGCATTCCAATCGCTTAGCTAGCGTTATAAATTAAGTTATATCCACTGCTATTTCGATTTTCGCATTAAGTATTTTGCAAGTCGACGCGCATGAACCGGATCTTTTCATCCTTCGATGTCGCCGATTCCAGGTCGATCGCGATTGCCGACGATGTCGAAAACGCGCCCGAACTGTGTGTCATCGTTCCGACCTTCAACGAGTGCGACAATGTCGCAATATTGGTTGAACGGCTCGACGGTGTTTTGACCGGAATCGACTGGGAAGTCGTGTTCGTCGATGACAACTCGGCGGACGGAACTGCTGCGCGGGTGCGGGCCCTTGGCGCGTCCGACCGCCGGGTGCGCTGTATCTGCCGCATCGGGCGGCGCGGCCTCAGCTCGGCCTGCATCGAAGGCATGTTATCGACGACGGCTACATTGATCGCTGTCATCGATGCCGACCTGCAGCATGACGAAACGCTTTTGCCATACATGCGCGATGCGCTTGTCGAAGAAAATGCCGATGTGGTCGTTGCAAGCCGCTATGTTAGCTCGGGTGCGGCGGATGGCCTCGCGTCGCACGGGCGCAAACGTTTAAGCCGGCTCGGCGCAGAGCTGGCGCGCCGGCTGTTGAAATCGGACCTCGCTGATCCCGTCAGCGGATTCTTCATGCTGCGGCGAAAACTGATCGACGGTCTCGCACCGAATCTTTCGGGTATCGGGACCAAAATCCTGATCGACGTTCTCGCGTCATCGCCGCGGCCGCTGCGCGTCGTCGAACTGCCCTATCGGTTCCGTGCGCGTCATTCAGGCGAGAGCAAGCTCGATGCTCTAACGGGCGTCGAATATATTCTCCTGCTCGCGGAAAAGATCAGTGGCGGCCATTTTCCGCGGCGGTTTTTCATGTTTGCGCTCGTCGGCGCAAGCGGCGTCCTCGTCAATCTGATCGTGCTGCGGCTCGCCATGCTCACCGGCAAGGTCGGTTTCACCCCGGCCGAAGCGCTGGGGACTGCCGCCGCCATGACATCCAATTTTCTGCTCAACAATTCACTGACCTATCGTGACTGCCGGCTTGGCGGCTGGCAGGCTGTGCGCGGCTTCGCCTCGTTCGCGTGCTGTTGCAGCCTCGGTGCTCTAACGAGCATCACCCTTGCGCGCGATCTCTACGAATTGACCGGCCTGTGGGTGCTTGCCGGGGTAGCCGGTGCCGTCGTCGGCGCGCTGTTAAATTATGCGCTGACTTCGATCTTCACATGGCAGCGCGGAACTTAGGTTCAACCGCACGCCTGCCCTGCCGTATAAGTTCGACGATGAGATAGACATCGATCAGCGTGACGATAAGCGTCGCACCCACTCGGATGCCGCTGAAGCTTTCCTTCTTATAATTCGTCACCAGCGTGAAGAAGGCGGCGTTCAGTAAGATCGTCATGAACAAAATCGCCAATGCGCGGATGAGCGCGGGTGGCGGATTTTCGTTCAGAACGTAGATGAAAATCGTCATCATCAACGGAAAATAATATTCCGGGTAGCTGATCTGATTGAAAATGAGGATGACGAGATAGCCGATCATGAACCCCGTGAGGCGCGAGAGCCGCAGTTGATATTGCACGATCAGGGCCGCGATCGCCGCGGGAGCCAGCGTCATCAAGACCAGACGCGAGGCGGGGATCGCAACATGAAAGAGTTTCCCGAGTCCTAGGGCAAAAATGAAAATGATTGACGAGCGTGATGCGCCGCGGCCGAGATTCCAGAACAATGGCTTGAAGATCAGCTGGCCCCAGACGAGATAGGCCAGCCCCATTCCAAGGACGAATATGGCCACCGCGACGGCGATAAATTTGACGCTCAAGCGCCGCCGGTCGAGGGCTAGAAACGGGACCAGATAGAGCGGATAGAATTTGATCAGCGCGCCGATGCCGAGCGCCGCGCCGGCGAGAGCCTCATTTTCCAAGATAAAAGCAAAAAGCGCGCAGCAGACGAAGAACGCGATATAAACATCATTGCCGCCGACAATTGTCACAAGAAGAAACGACAAGAGATTATCGAGCAGCCCGGCGTAAAGCCAAAAGCGTATCTTCCAATCGAGTTCCTGGCGAGCGTGAACGCGCTTTGCGATCATCCAGGACACGGCCAGAAAGAGAATACAGCCGAGAACACGCGGGATCGTTGGAAATATGAGCGAGGTCATGCCGTAGACGTTGAACAAAGGTCCATAAGCATTCGGCGCAGTCGCGTAGAACGTGCCGCAGAAACTGACCCACGGAATACGATGGACGACCTGCGTCTCGTCATTCAGCCACGGGTCGAGGCCGACGGAAACATTGTGCCATTGCTGCAGATAGGGGCAATAATCGCCGACAATCGGGCTCAATGCCGCGAAAGCAATAAAAATCAGACTGTATGCGGCAAAGAATGTCGCGAGATTGCGTTCGAATAAACTGAGCGCCCGGCGCATCACCCACCTCGGCAATCACCCGTTGCATTAGCAATAACCTGCATACCCACCTTAAAACCGGCGGGCGATTTCGGCTCGGCACGACGCGGGAGCCGACGCTTCCATCCGCTATGATATCACTCCAAACCGGTCAATCGTCTTGGCCGCTTGGCAATGCCGTTCAACCGATCGAGACGCCCTGAATCGGACGCATAAGCTCCGGCTATGAGATGTTTTCGCTCAGGGTGCCGTTTAGACGAGCATCCGCTTCGCTTGAACGCCAGCACTGTGGGAATTGCACCCGGCATCGCGCAACGCGCAAAGCTTCAGAGCGATGACGCCAAGAGCCAGGATGCCGCTGTGCCAACGACCTCTCGATGTGAGCCTAAAAGCACTGGCCTTTTCGCCTATTCCGCCGCATCGACGGGGAATTCCGGATTGAGTACCGAGACCTTTTCCGGCACGGTGCGGTCGCGACCCGGGTACAGATAGGGAAATGGCGGAACGGAATTCAGCAGAGCCACGATGCGCTTCTTCAGGCCGATCAGTTCGAGCGGGTTGATAGACGGAAGATCGTGCTCGGTGAACGGACGTCCGTTGACGCCAAGGAAGCGGCGCGCATGCGCAACCGCGCAGCGAATATCGAAGCGCGACGGATATACTTCGGGATACAACCGGTCGAGCTTGGTGAGCGTATAGACAGCCTCGATCGCCGTGCGCACCGACGTCTCGACGGTGAAGACCGCGTCGCTCTCGACCTCGACATATTGCCCGATGAACCCGATATTGACGCACCCTTCGGGCACCACCCTCGGCCTGTCGGCGACCCCGCGCGGCATGAATTCGCTGTTGATATAGGGCATCATGCAGGTCGAGACATGCATGTGCGTGAAGAGATCGTTCTTCATGCCGAGCAAGCCCAGGTGATAGAGGACTTCGGTCATGATCTCCTCGCCCGTACACTCATGCATCGGCTTTTTGACGTAATCGCCGATGCGCTCGCCGGAGAGCCCATTCCCCCAGAACACGTCTTCGTCATCGGCCTGATCGGGGAAGAACGGCTTGTGGTGCAGGATGAGGCCGATTTCCCAGGCTGAATCGGCAATCGAGATCGCGCCGCCCGTACCCGCCTTGCTGCCGGTGAGTCGTTCGAGCCTTTTTATGAACTGCGGATAGCCTTTGATCGTCGGAAAAAACGACATCCATTTGGTCTTCTCGATGTCGCTAATGAATTTTTCCGGATGCCCGAACTTATCGTGCTTCTTCGCCAGTCTTTCCCAGAGTGTGAAAACGCCGCGATCGTCGGTGCGGCGGTCGATGGACGCCACGGTCCCATTATCGCCATAGGTGCAATTTTGCGTCATAGAACCGTTGGTAACGAACACGAGGTCGGTCGGCGCAACCGCAACGGTCTCCTCGGTCCCATTGTGCTTAAGATGCAGCGCCGTGACCGTCGTACACGCCAGGTCTAGAGCGATATCGGTGACGGAGATGTCGGTCATAATCGAAATCTTGTGTGCGTGAAGCCAGGAGAGGATCGGCTTCACGATGGCGTCGAACTCGTTATATCGCGTGTGGAGTATCCCTTCGAGGTACTCGATGCGGAAGTCGTTCGGCGCAAAGCGATTCATGTAGCGACGGAGCTCGATGACGCTGTGGTGCGGCTTGAATGCGAGCATCGTGTGGAAGCAGAGCCAGAAATTGCCTGCGAAAAACGCTGAGCCCTTACCGAAATAGTCTTCGATCGAAACGTCTTCGTAATCTTTCTCGCTCGAAGTGAGAAGATGGAATAATTTTGTGTTCACGTGATTCGGAAGCTTCATGTCGTGGATATTGCCGACGATGTGCCCTTGTTTCACAAGCGCGCGGGCCTCAGAATGGATCGGCTCATCCTTGTTGAAATCGACGACGCCGTCGAGTACGGAGCGATCCTTGTTCTCAAGCGAGGGAATCTTGCTGCAAAGATACCAGAGGCACTCCATATAGGGCTCCAGTTCGCGCTCGCCGCGATTCTGATATCCTGCGCGCTTGCGTATGCCGTCGAGCGAGCCCCCCAGATCAGGCAGCTTCTCGTAGATCGCGATGTTCTGGCCCGGCATGCCCGCGTCGTCCACGAGAAAGACAGCGGTGGCGAGTCCGGCAATGCCTCCCCCGACGATATGCGCCTTGCGCTTGTCGATGCCTTCCGGCTTTCTCGCTTTGTAGAAGCTGTTGTAGATATTCATGGCGGCAGGTGTTCCCGATGATTGTCCTCACGAGACTCTCGGGGAGAACACTACGGGCGGCCGGGTGGCCGATCGCGGCCTCCTCCGTTAGCCTCGCAACAGGACGTGAGCTCGGCAACTTTCCTTCATCGCATCCCGGGCGCAAATGACTTAGATCAAGGCCAGCGGGTGCTGAGCGACACGCGCGACGCTGGCAACGAGGTCGCCAGCCCACGATCATTGCGTCAAATATCTAGACGTTTCTCAATCAATGAAGATCGGGCACGCGCGCGGCACCGACAACGCTGCCGTCCGCCGCTTCAAGGAGTACCGCTTCCTGAAGCCCGGCATGAACTTTGGCGTAAAAGGTCGTTTCATCTCCGGTCCACTCGCCAATCGATTGAATCGAGCGAACGATGTTTGATTCAGTGAGGGTTCTCCCCGCATTTTCGCCACGCCCGATAGAGGTGCGGTGCTGCGGATCGAATCCGACCAATAGCACCCTTGCAGTCCCGGAACCGCGTCCGACGCTGATCGAAATGGCATCACCAACGCGTTTGGCTTCGATACTTGCGGCCGTGAAATCGCTTCTGGCCTGTTCGATTGCCGCATTTGCTTTGCCGCGATCGGATCCAACGAGATCTCTGCGTCCATTGACAACCATTTCGGGCGTGTATGAGCCGTCGCCGAATCGCGCCCCGTAGGAGGCCTGGCGGAGCGTTGCACTCTCAAGCGAATACGGGTCTTTCCAACCGAGAGAGTTCCAATACGTCACATGAAAGGCGAGCGGCAGCACATCGCGACGCTGATGTGACAGTTCGTTCAAGAACATTTCAGCCGGGGGACAGGACGAACAGCCCTCGGATGTAAAGAGCTCGACGACGACCGGCCGTTCTGCCGCAGAAGCCATCGCGGGAGCGGCGAGCATGATTGCGCTAAAGACAAGATGTGACACGCGCATAGGACCTCCCTGAAATAATCTGCCTCGCGCTCGGCCTCATCGCCGTGGCGCCACTCTTCATCGCGTGCCGCGTGGAGTCGAACGCTAAACCGCGACCGGAGAGGCGCGGACCTGCCCGGACCGCCGGCTGCTATCGATGCCGAGGCTCGACATGCTCCAGAGCGCCGCGCTTTATTGTCTTCGCGCCTTCGAACCCCACCGTTACGCTCCTCACCGCTTCGTGAAACTGGGCATGTGACGGAGGGCGGCTTTGGCCTCCGCGCGGCGCGAGGGCGATCACTGCGAGCAAATTGTGAGAAAGGGTCGCACGCGCTGAAAGAGGCGGCCTTTCCGCCGTCCCGCCCCATTGCCACGACGTCCCCGAAAGGCCCGACGCCTGTCTGGTCAACCCGGCCGACGACCGCCGCGGCCCGAACCCCATTGAAGTTGGCGCTTGCCAAGACGCTCCAAACCATTCTAGAAGCGCCTCCCAAACAGGGCACGAGCGGGGATTCTAAAACACCCGGCCTTGGTCTCGGACCCATTGCCAACCGCCTCTTAAAGTATTGATCTGAGACGGTTTTGATGGGGGATAGTTCAATGGTAGAACAGCGGACTCTGACTCCGTTAATCTTGGTTCGAATCCAGGTCCCCCAGCCAGTTGATTTTGCTGGATAATCCGCATCCATGGCCGCCATTTGGCGGCTTTTTCGTGCCGCTCACGGCGCTGCGCGATTCATGCCGACGCCGCGGCAGATAGGTCTCCCACGGACCGGAGAATTTGCGCGTCCTTCCCCAAAATGAAAGAGCCGGCGAGAATCGCCGGCCCGGTCGTTGATGTTTCTAACGCTGATGGCAATCAGCGGAAGCAGCGCAGGTTCCCATTGGGCATGCGAACGGCCGGATGGCCGGTATGCCTTAAGCACCAGGCTTGATTTTGACCACCCCAAACGCAGTAGCCCCACGCATTGCGGTGGCGGTTCGGGCCGCAGCCACCGAGGGCAAACGCTGACGACAAGCTGGTAAAAAGGACCACAATGCCAAGCAACACAATCCCGAGCGTTTTCATAAGGAGCTCCCCTTGATGCGCGACTATGGCGAATCGCGGCCCTATCATGTACTTCACCTGAGCGCTTCGGTATAGCCACGCTGCATCCGGTCATGGCATTGCCGAGCCCTGTCCGACGCAAACGATGACGATCAGATGACGATCGCGACAATTGAATCGAATTTTTTGAATCGAATTTTTTGTTGCAATAACGGTCTTGCGGCAGCCCCGCTCGGATGACGCCGTTTCGCTTCGAGCGACTTTGTTTTCGAACGACTTCGTTTGGAGCTTGGGGCCGCACCTGTGGTCGCAGCGGGCAAAGGGCAAAAGCGATTCTGAGCGAATCCATCGGATTGGCGCAGGGTAACGACAATCCGATGGTTTTAACACCGATGGTTTTAAGTCCGATAGTTTAGCGCCCGATGGTTTGGCGCCGATTGTCTTTCAGACAGTGATCCTTGGCGCCGATCGCAGTGAGCGCCTCGATCATAACCGACTAACGGACCAATCCATTGCAGTCCTTCACGCTGTCGAGCGATTTGTTGGCCTCTTCGAGCGAGGAATAGTTCTTGTCGCTCAAGACTTGCATACCCGGATATCCGCCGGGTGACGCGACCACGGCCGAGCAATTTCCGACCGTATCCTTGACGACTGTATATTGGTCGGCTGCCAAGGCCGGCGTCATCGCCGCACCCACGAGCAATGCGGTCATTATCAACCTTTTCATTGATTTCTCCCTGCTGTGCGAGCCTCTGCGGGGCTCTGCGGGCAGAACTAGGGTCATCGGCGATGGCTTGTAGAGTCTTGAAGGCCGATCAAGAAATTTTGTTACGTCCGATCGCAAGACCGGCGCTCGCCGCTGCGCTCGATCGGTTCACGCGCCCACGCTGACGCTCAACTCTCTTCATGTTCGGAACGCCTTGCCGCTGGAAGCAGTTGGCTGACCACTGGCGCACCCGCGCCGGGCGTAACGTCAACTAGGCCAGGAGAAGGCACCATGGGTCTCTTCACCAAAGACATAAAAGACATGGACGATCTCTTCGTCCATCAACTCAAGGACATCTATTACGCAGAGAACCGCATTGTCGCGACCCTGCCGAAGATGATCGAAAAAGCGACAACGCCGGGGCTGAAACAGGGCTTCATGACCCATCTCACCGAAACGAAGAATCAGATCCAGCGGCTCGACCAGGTCTTCGATCTGCATGGCGTCTCGCCGGAATCGGTGAAATGTCCGGCGATCGATGGAATCATCAAGGAAGCAGACGAGGTTGCCGCCGAGATCGACGACAAGAAGGTTCTCGACGCGGCCTTGATCGCCGCGGCGCAAGCGGTCGAGCATTACGAAATCACCCGCTACGGCACGCTGATCGCGTGGGCGAAGGAACTCGGCGCTGACGAATGCGTCGATCTTCTTGAGCAGACCCTGGAAGAAGAGCGCGCCACAGACCAAAAGCTCACCATGCTCGCCGAGAGCCAAGTCAACAGCGCCGCGGCGTAAACCGAAGCAGAAAGCCCGGGTCGCCGCCCGGGCTTTTTTTATCTGGCGTTACCGGCTTCGTCTGGCACGAGACGGGTTGGCCGAAATCGTTCACGCGAATGGGAACGACAGCCATCCGCCTGGTGAAACTTTCCCTGCACACCCGAGTTTGGGGCACGGCGGACCAAACGGTTGATACGCGGGTGTGGAGATAAGACGATGGCTTCGGCGGATGTGCCAATTCCTTATTGCGGCCTTCCCCCTGCGCCAGACACGCTTTGGTCGCGCTGGAACCTCGATCCCATCCTGATTGCGTGTCTGCTCGTCTGCGCAGCCGCTTATGCCTTTGGCAATGCCAAAGCAGCACGGGCCGGACAGCACATGCCCCTGTGGCGCCAGGCGACCTTCTACCTCGGCTGGATAATCGCTGCGGCGGCGCTGATCTCGCCGCTTTGCCCGCTTTCCGTATCGCTCTTTGCAGCCCGCGTCGGCCAGCACATGATCCTGACGCTGATCGCGGCGCCGCTCGTTGCGGCGGGGCGACCCTTCGCGCTCGCGGCATCGCTGTGGCATCGGTCGATGACGCGGCAGACCGCAATCGCCCCACTCTGCGCCAGTGCCATGTTCGCGGCGCTGATCTGGTTCTGGCACGCGCCGGCGCCTTATGCCGAGACTTTCCGCAGCACCCTCGTCTACTGGTCGATGCACGTTACCGTCTTCGGTGCGGCGCTGTGGCTATGGACGAGCCTGATCGATGCATCGCCGGCGCAGGCGGGACGCGTCGTTGTCGCCGGCCTGATCTCGACGGTGCAGATGGGCTTTCTCGGTGCGCTCATCACCTTCGCGCCGCGGCCGCTTTATACGCCGCATCTTCTGACGACGGTCGCCTGGGGCCTGACGCCGCTGCAGGATCAGCAGCTCGGCGGCGCCATCATGTGGGTGCCGGGGTGCATTATCTTCTTCATCATCTCGATGCTGATCCTCTGGAACGACATTGTCCGGGCTGAACTCATTCCCGCAAAGGCGGTGTCGCGGTGACGCCACTGTCCTATCTCAGCGGCTTTGGCATCAAGGCCTATCCGGTCACGGCCCTGACGTGGGGGCTGCTGATTATTTCCGTTTCCGTCGTCGTCATCGTCACGACGCTGGTCTTATGGGGCGTTCTGGCGCGGCGGCAGCCGGAACAGAGCATCGGCGATGTCGCGGTCGAGCGCCGCGGCACGGGCCTCGGTTGGCTTGGCCTCGGGGTTGGTATTTCAGCCGTCCTGCTCCTGATCTCTGTCGTCTGGACGATGGCGGTCCTCGCCAAAGTCAGCGCGCCGCCGCCCGGGTCGAACCCGTTGACGATCGAAGTCACCGGCCAGCAATGGTGGTGGAAGGCGCGTTATCTGAACGCGGATCCAAGCAAGGTTCTCACTACCGCCGACGAATTCCATATTCCGGTCGGGCGACCGGTCCGCGTCAAGCTGATCGGCGCAGACGTGATCCATTCGTTCTGGGTGCCGGCGCTGACGGGCAAGACGGAAACAATTCCTGGCCAGACCAACGTCACCTGGCTCGAGGCCGATAAGCCCGGGCGCTACCGCGGCCAATGCACCGAATATTGCGGCCAGCAGCACGCCCATATGGCGCTCTTCGTCATTGCAGAATCGCCGGCGGCGTTCGACAAATGGCTGCAAGACCAGTTGAAATCCGCGCCGGCCCCCGCCTCGCCCGCGCTCGTGCAAGACCAGCAGGTTTTCGTCCAACATTGCGGCGAATGCCACACCGTGCGCGGCAGCATGGCCGGCGGCTCGGTCGCGCCCGATCTCACCCATCTCATGAGCCGCACGACTTTGGCGGCGGGCACATTGCCGAATACGCCCGGCGCACTCGCCGGCTGGATCGCCGATCCGCAAGGGCAAAAGCCCGGCACCAAAATGCCCAACCTTTACCTGTCGGGCCAGGAACTCACCGCCGTCACCACGTATCTCCAGACGCTGAAATGAGGCCGGCGCTATGACCTTCGAACGCGTCCCCGTCACCGGCACCGCTTCGCCGGCCTTTCGCGAGAGGCTTGAGAAAATCTGGGAAACGGAACCCGGCATCCTCGGCTGGATCTCGACCGTCGATCATAAGGAGATCGGCATCCGCTACATCGTCACCGCCTTCATCTTCCTGGCGCTTGGCGGCATCGAGGCCTTGATCATGCGCGTGCAACTCGCGCGGCCCAACGAAAGCCTGCTGACGCCGGAGCAATACGATCAGCTCTTTTCGACACATGGCATGACGATGATCTTCCTTTATGCCATGCCGATTCTCTCCGGTTTCTCGAACTATCTGTGGCCGCTTCTTTTGGGCGCACGCGACATGGCGTTTCCGCGCGTCAACGCCCTCTCCTACTGGCTTTACGTCGCATCGGGCATCTTCATGTACACCGGCTTCGCCATGGGAGCCGGTCCGAACGACGGCTGGTTCAACTACGTTCCTTACGCGAACAAGGAATATAATCCCGGCCTCAACATGGACTTCTATGCCTTGGGAATGATCTTCCTTGGCATTTCGACGACGGTCGGTGCCGTCAATTTCGTCGTCACCTTTTTGCGTCTGCGCGCGCCCGGCATGTCGATCAACCGCGTGCCAATCATGATCTGGGGCACGCTGACCGCATCGGCGGCGAATATTCTCGTCATTCCGAGCGTCAGCCTCGCGTTCTTCCTGCTCTGGCTCGATCGCAATTTCGGCACCCACTTCTTCGACGTCGCCAAGGGCGGCCAGCCGCTGCTCTGGCAGCATCTCTTCTGGATGTTCGCGCATCCGTGGGTGTACGCGATCGTCCTGCCCGCGATGGGCATGGTATCTGATGCGCTGCCGGTCTTCTGCCGCCGGCCGCTTGTCGGTTATACGGCGGTCGTGCTCTCTACCTTGGCGACGATGACGCTCGGCTTCGGCGTCTGGGTGCATCATATGTTCGCGACCGGCCTGCCGACGCTGGCGCTTTCGTTCTTCAGCGGCGTCTCGATCATCATCGCCATCCCCAGCGCAGTCGCGGTTTTCGCCTGGACCTTGACGATCTGGCTCGGACGCCCGGTCATTACCACCGCCTTTCTGTTCTTTGCCAGCATGATCGTGCTCTTTGTCATCGGCGGCGTCAGCGGCTTCATGACCGGATCGGTTCCGGTCGATTGGCAATTGACCGACACCTATTTCGTTGTCGCGCACATCCATTACGTGCTGATCGGCATCAATTTGTTTCCGGTTTTGGGCGGCCTCTATTTCTGGTTTCCGAAATTCACCGGCAAGCTGCTCGACGAGAAGCTCGGCATGGCGAGCTTCTGGACCAGTTTCATCGGCTTCAACGTCGCCTTCCTGCCGATGCACTTGACCGGTCTGCTCGGCATGCCGCGCCGCGTTTATACCTATCAAGCGCATATGGGCTGGGACACGCTCAACATGATCACCAGCATCGGCGCCTTCATCTTCGCCGTCGGCGTGCTGCTGACGTTCGTCAACGTCATCGCGAGCTTGCGCCGGGGCCGCGCCGCCGGTCCCAATCCCTGGGATGCCCCGACGCTGGAATGGTCGGTCCCGTCGCCGCCGCCGCCTTACAATTTTGCTGTCCTGCCAACGGTCGCAAGCCGCCATCCGTTGTGGGAGCGACGCCTCGGCGAAACCGACGCCTCCTCTCTCGAAGCGGGGATGATCCTCGACCATGACCGCGAAACGATCGGCACGACGGCACTCGACAGTGAGCCGGACGTGATCCTGAAAATGCCGTTCGACAGTCCGGCGCCCTTCATTCTCACGCTCGGTGTGTCGGCTATTTTCGCGGGCCTCGTGGTGCCGTGGCATTTGTGGCCGCTGACTGCCGTCGGCTGCATCGTGACCGTTGCCGCCATCCTCATCTGGCTTTGGCCGGAGCCGGTGCTTGGCCAAACCGTGGAGCCCGCCCCATGAGCGAGACAACGGCCCTCGACCGCACCCTGCCGGTCGGCAGCGTCGATCATCGCGCCTCCGGCTGGTACGGGATGCTTTGCGTCATCGCGACGGAAGGCGCCCTCTTCGGCTATCTGCTGTTCAGCTACTTCTACGCCGCGGTGCAATTGCCGCCGACATGGAGCCCGGAGCCGCATCCCTCTCTCGCTTACGCGCTGCCGGCGACGATCATCATGCTGCTCAGCAGCGCCGCGCTCTGGCTCGCACAGCGCGGCCTCTATCGCGGCGCCGGGTTCGAGCATCGCCTCGGCCTTATCATCGGCCTCGTGCTCGGGTTGATCTTCATCGCGATCGAGCTTCTCGAATGGAAGAGCAAGCCCTTCTCGCTCACAGACAGCCTCTATAGCTCGCTTTATTTCACGACCACCGGCCTGGATCTGCTGCATCTTTGCGTCGGCCTCATCGGCGTCGCCGCGGTCCTTGCCTGGTCGCTGCTTGGCTATGTCGATCTGCGGCGCGACGCGCCGACGGTCATCATTGCCGCCTATTGGCATTTCGTGACCGCGGTTTGGATCGCGATCTTCATCGTCTTCTACGTATCTCCATATCTCAGGTGAGCGCGATGCAAGACAGCGACCCGCTTCTAACCGTTCCGCACCCGGCTCCGCGTCGTGGCACTATTTCCACGGCCCTGCTGTTTCTCGGGCTCTTCGCCGGGCCTGTTGTCTGGGGACTGCAGCTCGTCATCAATTTCGCGCTGGCCTCGCATGCCTGCTTTCCCGATGGGGCGCCGCTGGCCGCTCCCGCCTGGCATTCGGCATGGGGAGTCATCTTGCTGCTCAACCTGTTCGCGGCCGTTGTCGCACTCGCCGGCGCCGCGCTCTCCTATCAGCATTGGCAGGCAACACGCATGGAGCACCACGGCGACGCGAGCCATGCGATCGAAGCCGGCGAAGGCCGCACGCGCTTTCTCGCACTCTGGGGCGTCATGACGGGCTTGGGTTTCCTCGCCGCCATTCTGTTCAACACGATCGCCTTGTTCATGGTGCCGCAATGCGCCGGTTAGGAGCCGCGCTCATTCTGATGCCGGCAGCACTCGGCCTTGGCGGCTGCGATGTCTGGCAAAGCACGGCCGCGCCGGTGACGTTCGGCAATTCGCGCCATGGCGCGCAATTGATCGCCAGATCCGGTTGCGGCACGTGCCACGAGATTCCCGGCATCTCCGGGGCCGACGGTCACGTCGGACCGCCCCTCGATCACATGGCCGAGCGCACCATGATCGCGGGATTTCTGCCGAACACGCCCGACAATATGCGCGCCTGGATCAAGGACCCCCAGGCGATCGTTCCGGGCAACGCAATGCCGAATATGGAGTTGAAGGATGATGAGGCCAAAGACATCGCCGCCTATCTCTATACGCTGCGCTAAGCGCGTGGCGGGTTACGGCATCGCTGCGCTTCTCGGCGCGACGGCTCTCTTGAGCCTCTCGAGCGCGGCGTCTGCGCAAAATCCGGCGCCCGCGGCCGGCGACCTGCCGAAAGCGCCAGCTTCGGCCGTTCCGCCCGACGACGGCCAATGGACCATGCCGACGAAGAATGACGCGGCGACGCGCTATTCGACGCTCGACCAGATCAATGCCGACAACGTCAAGAATCTGCGCGTCGAATTCACCTTCTCGACCGGCACGCTGCATGGCGAGGAGGCTGCGCCGATCGTCGCCAACAATACGATGTATATCGTCACCCCCTACCCAAATTGGGTCTATGCGCTCGATTTGACGAAGCCCGGCGCACCGATCAAGTGGAAGTATGAGCCTCCGCCGATTGCGGCCGCGCAGGGCGTCGCCTGTTGCGATACGGTCAATCGCGGCGGCGTCTTCTGGCATAATAAGTTCTACTTCAACACGCTCGACGGCCGCACGATCGCTCTCGACGTGAACACCGGCAAACCCGTCTGGATCACCCAGCTTGGTGACATCAGCAAGGGCGAGAGCATCACCATGGCGCCCTTCCTGGTGAAGGACAAAGTGATGGTTGGCGTTTCGGGCGGCGAATTCGGCGTCCGCGGCTGGACGACGGCGCTCGATGCCAACAGCGGCAAGATCGTTTGGAAGGCGTTCCACACCGGCCCTGACAAGGACGTGCTGATCGGGCCGGATTTCCATCCGTTCTATGCCTCGGATCGGGGCAAAGATCTCGGCGTGACGACCTGGCCGCCGGATGCCTGGAAGATCGGCGGCGGCTCGAACTGGGGCTGGATGGCCTATGATCCCGATCTCAATCTCCTTTACGAGGAAGCCGCTAATCCTGGCCCGTGGAACCAGGAGCAGCGCCCCGGCGACAACAAATGGACCGACGGGATTTTCGCGCGCGATCCCGATACCGGCGCGGCGAAATGGTATTATCAATATAATCCGCACGACGAGCACGATTACGACGGCATCAACGAGATCATTCTGCTCGACGTGCCGATCGACGGTAAAATCCGCAAGGTGCTGATGCACCCGGATCGCAACGGCTATCTCTATATGCTCGACCGCGCGACCGGCGAGATCGTCTCCGCGCATCCCTATGGTTATGTCAATTCGATCAAATCGATCGACATGAAGACCGGCCGGCCGGTGGTCAATCCCGCCAAGAACACAAAGGTCGGAACGATCGTGCATGACATCTGCCCCACCGCTTCGGGCGCGAAGGACTGGGAGCCTTCGTCCTTCTCGCCGCAGACCGGCTATCTCTATATTCCACACGAAAACCTCTGCATGGATTGGGAAAACGTGCAGGCGAACTATATCGCCGGCACGCCCTATGTCGGCGCGAATGTGGTGATGAAACCCGGTCCCGGCGGGTTCCGCGGCGAAGTCAGTGCCTGGAATGTCGAGACCGGCAAGCCGGCTTGGCAGATCAAAGAAGATCTCCCCGCTTGGAGCGGCACGCTCGCGACCGCCGGCAATCTCGTTTTCTATGGAACGATGGACGGCTGGTTCAAAGCCGTCGACGCCAAGACCGGCGCGCTCAAATGGAGGTTCAAGACGGGCTCGGGAATTATCGGCCAGCCGATTGCCTACCGCGGCCCTGACGGCCGCGAATATGTCGCCATCCTTTCCGGCGTCGGCGGCTGGTCGGGCGCCATCGTGCCTGGGAATCTCGACCCGCGCGATCCGACCGGCGCTCTGGGCTTCGTCGGCGCGATGGCCGATCTGAAGCAGAGAACCGCAGCAGGAGGAATGCTCTATGTCTTCGCACTACCGCCATCTTGAGGGCATGATCCTGCTCATCGTGCTGCTCGGCGCGGCGCTTGTGGTTGCCCGCTGCAATCGTGCGCGGGCCGATCCCAACCAGAGCCAGCCTGCGGCGCAAGCGCGACCGCAAGGCAGCGTGCTGAACGTGCCGGTTTCGGGCCTTTTCCCAAACGGGCAAAAAGAGCCGCCGGCCGATCCGCTCGGCAAGCAATATGAGGGCAATCCGCAGGCCATCGCCGTCGGCGCGAAATTGTTCGATTGGTACAATTGCTCCGGCTGCCATTTCCATGGCGCGGGCGGAATCGGGCCGGCCTTCAACGATTCGGTTTGGCTTTATGGCGGCCGCATCGATCAGATTTACGCCTCGATCTATCAAGGCCGACCCAACGGCATGCCGATGTGGGGCAATATCCTGCCATCATCGGCCATCTGGCAGCTTGCGGCCTATGTGAAATCGCTGGAGACGAATGCCGCGAAGGAAGCCATTCCGACGAAGCCCGATGCGGCGGCGCCGGGCCCCGCATCGCTCGAAACCGATCCGCAAGAAGGCGCGCCGTCGCCATGAGACCTGGTGGCGTCGCGCTCGCCCTTCTGGGCCTCATCTTCGGCGCGACGACGGCGGCGCAAGCGGCCGAGCTGCGCGTCTGCGCCGACCCCAACAACCTGCCGTTCTCGAACGCCAAGGGCGAAGGCTTCGAGAATAAGATCGTCGCGCTCGTCGCCAAGGATATGAACGCGACAGTCGTCTACACGTGGTGGGCGCAACGGCGCGGCTATGTGCGGAACACGTTGAAATCGGGCCTGTGTGATCTATGGCCTGGGGTCGCCACGGCCGTCGATATGCTGGCGACGTCGCGGCCCTATTACCGATCGAGCTATGTCTTTGTCACCCGGGCCGATCGGCATATCCGGATCACCTCCTACGACGACCCGCAGCTTCGCAAGCTGAAGATCGGCGTTCAGATGGTCGGCAACGACGCGATGAATACGCCGCCGGCGCATGCGCTGGCGCGGCGCGGCATTATCGACAATGTGCGCGGTTACATGCTCTACGGCGATTATCAGAAGCCCAACCCGCCCGCCGCTATCATGGATGCGGTGGCCAAGGGCGATATCGATGTCGCAGTGGTGTGGGGGCCGCTCGCGGGCTATTTCGCGACCAAGGAACCTGCGGCGCTGACCCTGACGCAGGTCACGCCGGCCGTCGATGGCGCGCAATGGCCGATGCAATTCGATATTTCCATGGGGATGCGCCGGCACGAGCCGGAATTCAAGGAGAAGATCGAGGCCATTCTCGAAAACGAGCGGCCGCGGATCGATGCGATCCTCGCGCGCTATCATGTGCCGCGCACGGATATGCGCGCGACGATCTCCTCCGCAGCCTTGACAGGCGATGCGGCGCATCATTCCGACGGCAAAATCCTGTCGCGCGTGGCGAAATGATAGACGAGCGCGCAAGCAATCGAGATCGCACCGGCCAAAACGAAGGACGGTAGGAACGAACGGCTCGATTGCACCAGGGCGCCGGTCACGTAGGGCGCGAGCGCGCCGCCGATCGAGCCGCCCACGTTCTGAATGGCCTCGAGCGTCGCAACCGTATTCGGCGGCGCGATCACGGCAGCCAGAGCCCAGCCGCAGCTGGACGAGACATTCGCCGCGAAAAGGCCGCAGGCCATCAGGCCGATCGCCACGGAAACATTGCCCGTGTAAGACCCGGCAACCGTAAAGACGCCCGCGGCCAATAATCCGGCGATCGTCGGGATCCGGCACGCGGCGGCCGCATCGATGCCGCGCTTTTCGAGCCCATTGGCGATGAACCCGCCGGAAAGCGCGCCGAGAAACCCCGCGCCGAGCGGGATCGACGCCCAGACGCCGGCGTCCGCGATAGTTTGATGCCTGGCGCTTTCCAGATAGGCGGGCAGCCATGTGGCATAGAGCCAGGAAATGTAGACGACGCCGAAAAAGCCGAAAAACATCCCCCAGGAGGTGGGAAAGCGCAGCAGCCAGGCGGCTTGCCGGAAACCGACATGAGCGACGTTGGCGACATCTTGGCGGCGGATCTCCTGCAGATCGACGGCGGGAATGCCGGCCGTCTCCGGGGCGCGATAAAGCAGCGCCCACAGAACGGCGATCGCAAAGCCGGCGAGGCCGGCAATCAGAAACATCGTCCGCCAGCCGAACATCAGCATCAGCCAGGTCAGCAGCGGCGGCGCCAGCGCTGGGGCAAGCCCCGACGATGAATTGAAAATCGCGATCGGCAGCGCCCGCTGGTCGAGCGCGAACCAGTCCGTGCAGACGCGCGAGCCGCCGATATACATTGGCGATTCGCCGAGCCCTAGCGCGACGCGCGCGACGATGAATTGACCGAACGAGCGAACGAAGGTCGCGGCGATCTGTGCAAGCGACCACAGCGCGAGACCCACCCCCAATGTCCGGCGAGGTCCAAATCGATCGATCAATGTTCCTGCCGGAATTTGCGCCAAGCCGTAGCTCCACGCGAAGGCCGAGAGCAAGACGCCGAGTTGACCATAAGAGAGGTGCAGCTCCTGATGGATCTTAGGCTCGGCGACAGCGACAGCCGCGCGATCGAGGTAATTCACGCACCCCGCTCCAACGAGCAGGATCACGGCGGTCGCGCGCAGACGCCGCGTCGCGGCCGAATAGGAAAAAGGCATGCGTGAAGAATTGGACAAGGCGGGCTATTCTCGGCTGGAACGATCAAACAGGCGTTTTTACGGATGCAATCATAACGGCGGATGATAGGGTCGTGCCCGCGCGGCTGCTAAATCCTTGTGAGCGGAAACATGTCAGATCGCATACTTGTTTTCTACGGTTCTTATCGCAGCGACCGCTTGGGCATCAGGCTCGCCAATTACATCCTGCGAGGCTTGCGCTGGCGCGGGGCTGCGGCCGAACTCATCGACGCCAAGGACGTCGGTCTGCCTATGCTCGACAGGATGTACAAGGAATATCCCAAAGGCGGCGCGCCGGCGGCGCTGGAGGTGCTTGCGGAGAAGATTCGCAACGCCGACGCATTCGTTTTCATCACCGGCGAATATAATTGGGGCCCGCAGCCCGGACTCAAAAACCTGACCGACCATTTTCTCGAAGAATGGTTTTGGCGGCCCGCGGCGATCGCAAGCTATTCGGCCGGGCGCTTCTCTGGAGTACGCTCGGGAACGATTTGGCACGGCATCCTTTCGGAGATGGGCATGATTGTCGTCTCGAGCACGCTGGCCGTCGGGCCGATCGCGCAGACGCTCGATGTCGACGCTTCGCCGATCGGCGATGGCGGCAAGGCGCTGGAACAAAGCTTCCCCCGTTTCGCCGACGATCTCGCCTGGTGGACCGAGGCGGCGCGTGAGCAACGCAAGCGGCGCGCGCCGCCTTATTGATGGGCGCCACTCATTCGGCGCTCAGGCCGAACAAGGCGAAGCGGCGCTGCGGGTCGGTCCAGATCGCCCTATCCCGCCAGCCGCTCCGCATCGCAAAGTCCGAAAAGCTCTCGATGGAATACTTCCGTGAGCTTTCCGTATGGATCGTCTCGCCGCGCCGGAAGGCAAACGACCGGCCCGCGACCGCCGCGACCTGCTCTTTCAGACTTACGAGATGCATTTCGATCGCGGATTCGCTCTCATTCCAGCGCGCCTCGTGGACGAATTGATCAAGCGCGAACTTGCCCGACAGCTCCCGGTTGATCCGTGCCAAAAGATTGAGGTTGAAAGCCGCCGTCACACCGTGCCGGTCGTCATAGGCGGCGATGAGGGTCGAAACATCCTTTTTAAGGTCCGCGCCGATGATCGCCCGTCCGCCGCCTCCGACGTGGTGACGCATCCGCTCGAGAAAGGCCAAGGTTTCGTCCGCATCGAGATTGCCGATCGTCGATCCGGGAAAGAAGGCGATGCGGCGCTCTGAAGGCACATGTGATGGGATATCAAAATCGGACGTGAAATCGGCCGCGATCGGGTGAACCGGCAAGCCCGGGAAGCGGCGGCGGATCCGCGCCGCGGTCTGTTCGAGAAAATCGGCGGCGATATCGATCGGCGCATAGAGCTGCGGCGCGTCGAGAGCATCGAGCACGATCTCGGTCTTCAATCCGGCGCCCGCGCCATATTCGAGCAGCACGGCATCGCGTCCGCAGAACGCCGCGATTTGCGCCGCATCATCCTTCAAGATCGCCGTCTCGGTCCGCGTCGGATAATATTCATCGAGCTGCGTGATCGCCTCGAAGAGCGCGCAACCGCGGTCATCATAGAGCCAGCGGCTCGGCAGGGTTTTCTGCGGACGGCTCAGCCCCGCCCATACGTCGGCGCGAAAGGCATCGGCCTGGCGTGTTTTGACATCGACGCGTTCGAGCATCAGGCGTCCTCCGCCAGCCGCAAGCCTGAAAATTGCCAGCGTGCATCTGGCGGAAAGAAGTTGCGATAGGTCGGCCGCATATGGCTCTCCGGCGTCGCGCAGGAGCCGCCACGCAGCACGAACTGGCCGCACATGAATTTGCCATTGTATTCGCCGACCGCGCCTTCAGCCGGGCGGAAGCGCGGATAGGGTGAAAAGGCGCTGCGCGTCCATTCCCAGACATCGCCGTACATCTGCCGCACGCCGCTCGCGGGTAGCGGCGCGGGGCGCGGCCGCAAGCGTCCCGAATCGAGCAAATTTCCAGCTTGCGGCAGATCGCGCGCCGCATATTCCCATTCGAATTCGCTCGGCAAGCGTCGTCCCGCCCAAGTCGCGAAAGCGTCTGCCTCGAAATAGCTGACGTGGCAAACGGGCGCCGCGGGATCGACCGGCTGCGCCCCGCGCAGGGTCATTGTCCAATAGTCCGCCCCGCCGCGATCTTCCCAATAGAGGGGCATGGTCCAACCTTCCGATTGACGCTTGGCCCAGCCTTCGGAAAGCCAGATCAGCGGGTTGCGATAACCGCCATCGGCGATGAATTCGATCCATTCCTTGTTGGTGACGAGCCGATCGGCAAGCCGGAAGGGCTCTATGAAAACCTTGTGCCGAGGCCCTTCGCAATCGAAAGCAAATCCTTCGCCGTCATGTCCCACCTCGACGAGGCCGCCTGCGAAAGCCTCGAAGGTGAGCGTATCGGAACCATTCGGTTCCACCGGCAACGGCTCCGCGCTCGTGTAAGCCGGGCGCAAAGGATTCTGCGCAAACAAATGCAGAATGTCGGTCAGAAGCAGTTCTTGATGCTGCTGCTCGTGATGACAGCCAAGTTCGACGAGTTCGCGCGCCGCCGCTGCCGGACGACTTTCCAAAAGCCGCGTAACGCCCGCATCGACATGGTCACGATAGCGCCGGACGTCGTCAAGGCTCGGGCGCGTGATGAGGCCGCGCTTTGGTCTCGGCTGGCGATCGCCGATCGAATTGTAATAGGAATTGAAGAGGAAATTGAATGCCGCATCGAAACATCGATAGTTTGGCAGAAAAGGAACGAGCACCATGGTCTCGAAGAACCATGTCGTATGCGCCAGATGCCATTTCGCCGGACTCGCGTCCGGCATTGACTGGGCCGTCGCATCGGCGTCCGACAATTTTCGGGTAAGCGTCCGGCTCGTCTCGCGAACCGAGCGATAGAACGAGAGAAGCTGAGACGGCTGCAAGCGGGAACGAAATAATGCGGCGCTCATTCAGCGTCTCCCTCCTTACGTCTTGCCCCCGTCATTTAGGACGAAGGCGCTTGAAGACAAGCCTTAGGCAACCGACTTCCGCCTGCCTGACGGCGCGGCGCCGATCGGAACGGCATCGAAAAGACGGAACGTGCTCGGCTCGTTTCGGGCTGGCGAACGGGAATTCGCTTGAAAATCCAACGCGAGCGATAAGCTCAAGCCAGATCCCGCCCGATTTATTACGCTCCCATTTTTCCGATGTTACGCGGCCATGGAAATTTTTTCGGAGCATCGATGTCGTCGAAGCGCAAACGCTACCCACGCCTGAAGGGGTGTTTCGCCAAGGCGACAGATAAAGAGCCGCTCGAGCCGGCGGCCGATCTATTTCTACAACTTCTATCGAAATAGCGGGCGACCGGCTTCCGCGTCACTCAATGCAAGGCCGAGGAGATGGTCTGGAAGACATCGGATAGTTTCGAACCGACGGTTCGAATTTCGTAGGTGGCAATCAACGCGCTCATCGCACCGAGCAGAGCATATTCGACGACGACACCAGCGGTCTGATCGGCCCACATGCTATAGAGATTGCCCAGCGGGGTCGATGGAAGCGACACGACATTGCCCGGCTCGACCACGAATGCGAAACCGCACGCCTCCTCGGTGCGCCAGATCAGACGCATCGGCAGACGCTGTTTCGTCTTCTTGACGTGAAGATAGGTTTCATAGGGCAGCGCGACGGTGTTCGGCATCGTCAACCGGATTCCCGATCGGCTGGCATTTCGAATCAAGCCATCGAGCATCGAATAGCCGCTGTTGAATTCGACACTCGCGCCCAGATAAGTCCGTTGTCGCGGATGTGCACGGCGTTCGACGAGCATGATCCCCTCCACAGCCTCTCAACCCCGTTAAGAGTCTTAACCGCGCCGCGAAAACGCTGGCAATCGTAAGCAATCATTAACCTAAACAACGTCACCGGCCGGCTTTATGCTTGTTGTAAAAGGTGTTTCCGCCGCTCGCATATCGGTAAAGCGCTGGGCTTCACGCCGATTTGAAGCGGCGGAGGTTTGGCATCGGCATTTATGCCTTGGATGCGGCGGCGGCCGCCTCGCCGCGCGACGCGGCCGCGTGCTTCCAGCGGGCGATTTCTTCCAGTTCGGACGTCGATTGTTCGACGACGACTTTACCCTGCCCCATATAAATGGCGCCGGTCTCACCATCGATCGAAAGCCAATCGCCCTCGTGAATGTCGCGGCCCGCGATCTGCGCCGCGCGGCCCGCCGGATCGACCGTCAGTTTCGCACAGCCGACAATGCAGGGTTTGCCCAATTGGCGCGCGACGAGCGCCGCATGGGCGGTACGGCCGCCGACCGCTGCGACAATGCCCGCGCCGGCATCAAAGCCCCGCACATCGGCGGTGTTGATATTGGGCCGAAGCAGGATAACCGGATCGCCGCCGGCTGCGAGCCGTGCCGCGCTCGTCGAATCGAACGCTACACGGCCCGTTGCAACGCCCGCCGCGGCACCGATCCCTTGCGCGATCGGCGCGTCAATTCCGACGAGCCTTTTCTTGGCGAGATGCGACAGATCGATCCCCTCGAGGCGCCGCAAGGCTTCGGCGGGCGTGATCAGTCCGTCTTTGACGAAGTCAATTGCAAAGCGAACCGCAGCCTGCGGGGTCCGCTTTGCCGCGCGCGTCTGCAGCAGCCATAATTTTCCGTTTTCGATGGTGAATTCGACATCCTGAACGTCGACGAATTCGCGCTCAAGCCGTTTGAGCGCGGCACGGAGTTCTTGATCGATAGCCGGATGAAAACGCGCGATGGCTGCCTCCGTCTCCGGATTGCGCCGGCCGGAGACGACGTCTTCGCCCTGCGACGCGAAGAGCACGTCGATGACCGGTTCGCTACCACCGGTCGAGGGATTGCGCGAGAAGGCGACGCCGGCGCCGGAGCGGGCATTATAATTGCCGAACACCATGGCCTGGACGGTGACCGCCGTTCCTTGCAGGCTCTCAAGCTGCTCCATCTTGCGATAAGCGCGGGCGCGGTCGCTCATCCAGGAGAGATAGACGGCCTCCGCCGCCGCCTTCAGATCATCGCGCGGATCATCTGCGCCGGGGCCCCGCTCCCGCTCGACGATCTGCTGATCGCCCGCGGCAAGCCGCTCCAGGGCTTCGCAATCCAGGTCCTGCTCCTGCGCGACGCCTTCGGCCGACATCAGCGAAGCGAGCGGCGCGGTGAAGGCTGCGGATTCGATTCCAAACACGACGCTGCCGCAGCTTTCGAGAAAACGCCGCCGGCAATCATAAGCGAAATGCGGATTTCCGGTCATGCGGATCAGACCACGCACGGCGTCCGGGACGCAGCCAACGTTCAAGACCGTGTCCAACATTCCGGGCATCGACCGCGCCGCGCCGGAGCGCACCGAGACGAGCAAGGGCCGGCGCCGGTCGCCGAAAATCCGCCCGGTCGCGCATTCGAGAAATTTGATGCCCTCGTCGAGGCCGTCCGCCATTTTCTTCTTCGCGTCCGGTTCGCCTCTCGTGATCGCGGCGCAAAGTTCGATGGGAAGGATGAAGGCCGGTGGAACCGGAAGCCCCAGCGCCGCCATATGCGCAAGATTGGCTGCCTTGGCGCCGGCACTATCCGCCGGATAGAGCTTTGCCGACCCATCGCCGATGCACAGAATGGTCATGACACTTGCCGTCAGTTCGAGACGTCGGCGAGAATATGATCTCGCAGCGAATGGCCGAAGCGCGCCAACTGGTCGGTCGCGCGTTCCAACGGATGCGCGACGCTCAGGATTGAAAGGCTGGTCTTCAGATCGTAGCTGCCGGTGAGGACCTTGGTCGTCGTCGCCCGCTCCGCGGCATCGCCGCGGTGCTCGGCCTCGATCAATTGCATGACCGCCGCGAGCGCATCCTCGAAATCGATGCGCTGGCCTTCCGGAATTTCGGCGGCGGCCGCGGTGCCGATGACGGCCGATTCCGTGCCCGCGATCACGATGTCGCAGAGTTCGAGCAGGCTATCGAGAAGGTCCGGCGCGGCGCCCACGGGAATGAGCGTCGCGATAAAAGCCGCTTCTTCCAATTCATCGATCGCCTGCTCGATCAAATCGACGAGACGCGCAAGGCCGTGATCGATGCCCATGTGCGCAATCCTGCTGCGCGCCTCCAGAGCGATCCGATCCGCCTTTTCCTCGATGCGCCTTGCGCGCGACGCTATGGCCGCGCTGTCCAGGCTTTGCCCGCCGCGCCGGCTGGCAAGCAATTGTGCAATCGCGGCGGCGATCTCGCGCGCGAGCCCCGCCTGACGGATGACGACCGCAAGAAGGCTCGTATCGGCCCGCTCCAAATGCACGACGAGCGCCTCTTCAATGCGGGCTTTCGCCAACCGGTCCGAATTTCCGTGCAGCAGAGCCTCGGCCGAAAAGCGCAGCACGGCTTTGAGAAAATCGACCGCCGCCTCGCGCCCGAGCGCCTCTTCCAGCCGCTCGCCAAAACCGATCCGCGCCGCTGCAGCATGGCGGACGGCCGAAGTCACGAGGCCGGCGCCGCCAAGCTCCAAAAACGCACGATGGCCAAAGCGCCGACTCGCGGCCCAATCGAGGATCCGGATCGCATCGCCGCCGCTGACGAATTCGCGCAACACCTTGCGCGCCTTGTTCCAATCGATCAGGAAGACGAGCGAGGCACCGAGCGCTTCGAGAAAGGCGTCGCGCGCTTCGGCACCTTGATAGGCAAAGCGGCCCGTGACGAGATAGAAAGCTTCGTCTTCATGCAGCTTTGCCGTCGTCTTATCGGCCAGCCCGCTCCACTGGACGGAAAAATGACGCAAGAGGCCGGTGAAGAATTTGGCGCGGGCATGATGAACGTCGGTATAGGTGACAGTGACGGCATCACTTTCGACGCCGATCACGACGACATGGGCGTCGGTCTCGCCAATATCGTCTTGAATTGTGAAATGCGTGCCGGCGCGCATCGCCATTGCAGCAAGGCCCGGGTGGCCAAACTTCAACGCCCTCGTGGCTTCGACCCCGCGCATGAAGGCTTCGACGGCATGCTTATCGTCGTCCGTTAGGCCGTAGCTGCGCGCCCCAGCGACCCATTCTTGCGCATGCGCCGCGGCGAGCGCGTTGAGGGCGCGATGCAGATCCATGATCAGCCGGTGCAGGCTGTCATCGGCCTCGATCGCGGTGAGCTTGGCGACCTGCGCGGCGGCGAGATCATCGGCGGCGCCGAGCGGAACCGCGGCCTTTAAGCCGTCGAGCCGCGCCTGGCAGCGGTCAGCGGATGGCGCATCGCCGGCACGCACCGCGCGCAGCATCGCCGCCATGTCGTCCCAGATCGCCGCGCCGAGCGTTGCAAGCCCGGTCGCGGCAATCGTCTCGCCACTGGACGAGAGACGCGCCGACCTCACCAAAGTTTGCAGTGGAGACGGATCAAGCCCCGCCGCCCGGCATTCCTCGGTCAGATCGAAACCCACCTGCGGGTCGCGCGCATGGCGGGCCGCGGCCTGCAGGACGCTAAGGCGGGCTTTCACCCGATCGTTCGCCGCCAACCCATCGACGACGAGCTGCGGCAGCAGCAAATCGGCTTGGCCAAGCCATTCGACGATCTCCGACTTCATAGCCCCTCGCAGCCAGATCAGACGCTTTCATCCTGTCTGACGAACAATATATTTCTTTGACATAGGGCAAATTCGGTTCGATCGATTCCTGCCATAGACTGGTGCTTGGTCAGATAGCGAGGAAATCAATGGGAACGCTCAAGATACCGTATGGAAGCTTGGTGCTGGTCTGCGATGGTCAAAAAGCTTTGTTGCTTCAAAACGCAGGCGACGCCGAACAGCTCGACCTCAGAGCGGTCGAGAGTCTTTCCGAGCCTCATCCCAAGACCTCGGAACTTGGAACGGATGCGCCCGGGCGCTCCTTCCAATCGCATGAGACGGGCCGCAGCAGTGTCGAGGCAACTGATCTGCATGCCCAAGAAGAGGCCGCGTTCCTGCGCAGGATCACCCAGCAGATCGATGCTGTCGTGAGCGAGCATAAGGTGAAGCATATCGTCCTCGTCGCACCGCCCAGGGCGCTGGGGCTGATCCGCGCAAGCCTGACACCGGCGGCACGCGCCTTGATCCTTGCGGAAGTGCACAAAGACCTGACGCATTTGCCTATCGGGACGATCGAAGAACATTTGACCGGCGAATGAATCTCGCAGCGGCGGCGTTGCGGATGGCCCGGGCCGGCGGTTGCGGCTTCGGCGTCACCCTAGCGCTGCCGTGATTTTACCCTCTTCGCAGCCGTTACCGTGACGCGGCCGAATCTTCCAGGGTAAACCGAAGATTCAGCGTGTCGTAGGAAAAGCAATCGGCATAACGGCCCCAGCCGATAACGGCATTGAGTGTGCGCTCGGCATCTTTTGTACTGAGATGATCCTCAAGCTCGGCGACGAAACGGCTGCGCGGCGCCAGATGTCCGGGCCTTTCGTCGAGCACGCGGCGAATATGCGCAGCGAGCGGAATTGTACGCAGCAAATGTTCGCCGAAGAGGCGCTTGCGTTCCGCCATGTCGGCCTCAGCGAGCGCCCGCCCGGCATTGCTGAGATGCAGGGAGCCATCGTGCAGTTCCGCAAAGCCCATCATCTGACTGATTTCAGCGAGATGAAACAGATCGACCCCGCCAAGGTGCAGGCGCTCGGCCAGCGCCGGTAAATCCGCGTCGCCCTTAAACGGAGGCGATGCCAAAACATCCGTCATGCCGACGATGCTTATGGCCGATACGATCGGCAGATTTGTCGCAAGGCTGGCGAGTGCCGCCGGCGGCTGAATGACGTTCGACGGGGGCGGCCCGGCCGTCATCCGCTCATAGATATCATCGACCAGATCGCGAAATTCGCTGCTCAGGCGCTGCCGTGGTCGGGCCAAGGGGACATCGAGCACCGCCGCGACACGGCCGGGATTGGACGCCAGAATGAGAATGCGGTCGGCCATAAAGACCGCTTCCTCGATGTTGTGGGTGACGAGGAGGACCGATTTGATCGGCAGCCGCTCCTCCATCCAGAGGTCGATGAAGTCGCTGCGCAAGGTTTCCCCCGTCAGCACGTCGAGCGCCGAAAAGGGTTCGTCCATCAAAAGAACCGTCGGATCGACGACCATGGCCCGGGCGAAGCCGACACGCTGGCGCATGCCGCCGGAGAGCTCGCGCGGATAGGCATTCTCAAATCCATCGAGGCCGATCAGTTCGATCGCCGCGAGCGCGCGGGCGCGCGCATCCTTCTCCGAGACCCCGCGCGCATCGAGACCCGCCTCTACATTTTGCAAAACTGTGAGCCAGGGAAACAGGGCGAAGGTCTGAAAGACCATGGCGATTCCATCCGCCGGCCCCGCGACCGCCGCGCCGTGATAAAGCACCTCGCCACTCTCCGGCGGCACGAGCCCCGAGACGATCCGCAGCAGCGTCGATTTTCCGCAACCTGAGCGGCCAAGCAGCGCGACGATCTCGCCGTCGTGCAAAGCGAGGTTGATGTCGTCAAGAACGAGAAGCGGTTCGCCGGACGGACGCGCGTAGGTTTGACGAATGTGACGAAGCTCGAGTTCGACTTCGGCGGTCCCGGTTTCCGCATTCGCACGCATGGCGCCTCCTCTCAGTCCAGGCGGAAGCGCCGCTCGCCGAGCGCATAAAGCGGGCGCCACAACAGACGATTGAACAATACGACAAAGGCCGACATCGCGGCGATGCCGAGAACGATGCGCGGATAATCGCCCGCCGCCGTCGCACGGCTGATATAAGCGCCAAGCCCGTGCGCATAGAGCTGATGATGTCCCCAGGCGGCGACTTCGGCAATGATGCTCGCATTCCAGGCGCCGCCCGAGGCTGTGATCGCGCCCGTGACGTAATAAGGAAATATCCCGGGCAGCATGACGACACGCCACCATTGCCAATCACGGAAACGAAAGGTTTTTGCGGCCTCCAGCAGATCGGTCGGGAATGCCGTGGCGCCCGCGATGACATTGAAAAGAATGTACCATTGCGTGCCGAGAATCATCAGCGGCGTGAGCCAAATGTCGGCATTGAGCCCAAACCGCACGATCGGGATCACGAAGAACGGGAACAAAAGATTGGCCGGGAAAGCCGCGAAAAATTGCGCGACGGGCTGAACCCGTTCGGCGAGTTTCGGCCGCAGACCGATCATGACACCGAGCGGCACCCAAACGAATGAGGCGAGCGTGATCAAAACGACCACGCGCAACAACGTGATCGATCCCAGGCGCAAGACCGTGACGAGATCGCCCCGCCCGGTCCCACCCGCGACATAACGGACGATGACGACGGCGATCCAGACCGCCGCGGCCGCAACCGACGCATACCAGATGACGTCGATCAGCCGCGAAAGCTTTGTCCCGGCCAATGTGCGCCCCGTATCGGGCCTTAGATTAAGAAAGCGGACGCGGAGCAGCCCGTGCAGGCAGCGCGTGACCGGCCGCGTCGCAAGCGCGATCAGGCGGGAATGGCGGAGCGATTGTAAAAACCACGAATGCGGAACGCTTTGCGCCGCAGTCTGTTCGACGCGGAATCTGTCAGCCCAGACGACCAGCGGACGGAAGAGCAGTTGATCATAGGCGACGATCACGACCGTCATCGCCGCAATGGCCCAGACGATAGCAGAAAAATTCTCTTGCTGAATCGCGAGCGCAACATAAGAGCCGATGCCGGGTAGAGCGATTTGCTGCCTGTCGGCGGTGATGGCCTCCGAGGCAACGACAAAAAACCAGCCACCCGACATACTCATCATCATGTTCCAGACGAGGCCGGGAACGGCGAAGGGAAATTCAAGCCGCCAGAAGCGCTGCCAGGCGGAGAAGCGGAAGGCACGGCTTGCCTCGTCGAGGTCGCCCGGAATGGTCCGCAAAGCCTGGTAGAAGCTGAACGCCATATTCCAAGCCTGGCTCGTGAAGATGGCGAAGATCGAGGCAAGCTCGAGCCCCAGCACCCAATGCGGTGCGAGCTTTACAAAGAACGTGACGGTGAACGACAAATAGCCGAGGACCGGCACGGATTGCAGAATGTCGAGCAGCGGCAGAAGCACGATTTCCGCACGCCGGCTCTTTGCCGCGAATGTGCCATAGACGAATGTAAACAGAAGCGACGCCGCCATGGCCGCAAGCATTCGCAGCACCGTCCGTACCGCATAATCGGGCAGCAAAGCCGGATCGAGCGAAATTGCCTTGAGACTCGCAACCGGCGCGAAGGTCTCGCGGATTCCGAAGCCGAAAATGACGGCGACGGCCACGACGATGGCGACGGCGAGGAGCCCGGCAGGATCAGCGAGCATGCCGCCGCGCGGCGCCGCGCGCGCGGACCGCGCAGGCGGACCATAGGGCCATGCCGACCGGGCGGCGGAGAGCGGCTTGAGCCAGAGCGGACGCGACATGCGAAACCGTCACTTGTTGTCAGTAGAGACTCGACTAGAGCGTGCTCCCCACCCATGTGATGAGATCGCCGGCGACTTTGCTGAAAGCTTTGTTGAAAGCCGCGACGGCGGCAGTCGGATCGGCGCTGCCCGCGGGCACTGCGTCGTGGAACTGCCGTGTGCCGACGATCTTGCCGGCCCCATTGACGATTTTGGCGGCAAAGGCGATCTCGGCCGTCGGCGGCGAACCGGTCGTGAGCGCGAAATTCTGCAAATCGATGACAAGCTGCGACCCCCCGGCCCCGGCTTGATCGGGCGTCATGACCTGTGCTTGCACTCCGGCGCTGTCCAAAGCTTGCACAAGCTTCGCCTGCAACAATTTCGGAATATTGTCGCTCCATTGCGCATCGCCGAAGGGCGCGATCTGTCCGCTGTCCGAGCGCGTCAACATGCGTTGCGTGTCGAGCGCAAGAACTGCTGCCGGTTCCGGCACGCCAAGCTGATTTGCAGGATGGACGTGTGCAAGCGGCGCGCTGCCGATCGCAAGATCGTAAATCGGCTTCGGCTTCTCGGCCGGTCCGCCGCCGGTCATCTTTTCGAGTCCTGTCATGATGGCGTCGATATGGTTCGAATTGCGTGCAAGCGCCGCCGAAAACGTTTTGAGGCTGCCGATCGTGTCCTTGATCGGCTGGGCATTGTCTTCGAGAATTTTATCGATGCGGTTCAGCGTTCCGCGCGCCGTCTGCGTCAGATCCTGCCCGGCGCTGACGTCGGCTTCGAGCACCGGCGGCGTGGTCGGGTTAGGCGTGAGAATGGGCGCCTTGGCACTGCCGCCGCGCAGCGAAACAAGCGCCGTCCCCATCAGACCTTGGAAATCGACGCTGACATTCGTGTCGGCATGCACAACCATTCCTTTGACGATGCCGATCGTCGCTACGACCTGGTTGTCGCGATTGAGCCGCAGATCCGTGACTTCGCCGACATGCATCCCGTTGAATTGCACGGCAGCGCCGTTCTGCAACCCTGAGACGGGCCCGGCAAAGCGAATCTGATAGAATTGCCGCTCCCCGAGCGTGCTCGCATTGTTGAGCCAATAGACGAAGACAAAGCCGGCGACAATGGCGGCAAGAGTAAAGAATCCGACGAGAATATAGCGCGCGCTGGTTTCCATTTTCGTCTCAATGTCCTGAAGAAGACGAGTGCTCCGCGCCCCGCGCGCGTTTGCCTCGAAAGTAGGATTTCACCCAAGGATGTTCGCAAGTCAGCATCGCCGACATCGGACCTTCAGCGACGACCTTGCCGTCGGCGAGCGCCGCGATCCGATCGCAGACCGTGTTCAAGCTGTCGAGGTCATGTGTCACCATGAAGACCGTCAGTCCCAGCGTCTGCTGCAGCGTCTTGATCAAGGCGTCGAAATCGCCGGCGGCGATCGGGTCGAGCCCGGACGTCGGCTCGTCGAGAAAGACGATGTCGGGATCGAGCGCCAAAGCGCGCGCGAGGGCGACGCGCTTGGTCATGCCGCCTGAAAGCTCGGCAGGATATTTCTCGGCATCCGCCGCCGTCAGGCCGACCATCTTCAGCTTGGTGATGGCAACCTCCTCACGCAAGCGCGGCGAGACACCGAGATATTCGCGCATCGGAAATTCGACGTTTTGACGAACCGTGAGCGACGAAAACAGCGCGCCCTGCTGAAACAAAATGCCCCAGCGCCGTTCGATGGCGCGCATCGCCTCGGGCGTGGCCAGATCACGGTCGACGCCAAGAATGGTGATGGTGCCGCCGCGTTTCGGGATGAGGCCGATGATGGTTCGCATGAGCACCGTCTTGCCGCCGCCCGAGGCGCCGACAATCCCGATGATCTCACCGCGCCTCACGTCGAGCGACAAATGATTGAGCACCGTCTGCGTACCGAATCCGACGGTCAAGTCCTGCACGCTGATGGCCGGCGTAGAATCGGCCATCGTCACATCCCCATCGAAGCGAAGAAAATTGCGAAGAATCCGTCGAGCAAAATGACCAAGAAGATCGATTTGACGACGGATGTCGTCGTCTGGGCACCGAGCGATTCGGCACTACCTTTGACGGCGAGGCCCTCGATCGCGGCGACGATCCCGATCGCCAGCGCCATGAACGGCGCCTTGTCCATGCCGACCTCGAAATGCGTCACCGAAATCGCATCGCGCAGGCGTGCAATGAAGATCTGCGGACTCATGCCGCCATAAGCCCAGGCGACGAGGCCGCCGCCATAAAGCGCCGCCATCGAACCGAGAAAAGTTAGGATCGGCAGCGCGATGACGAGGGCAAGCACGCGCGGCAAGATCAGCACTTCGGCCGGGTCGAGGCCCATCGTCCGCAGAGCGTCGATCTCCTCGCGCATCTTCATCGAGCCGAGTTCTGCGGTGTAGGAACTGCCCGAGCGGCCGGCGACCATGATCGCAACGAGCAGAACGCCGATCTCGCGCAGCACCAAAATCCCGACGAGATCGACGGCATAGCTCTCGGCCCCGAACTTGCGAAAATGAAAAATGCCCTGCTGCTCGATGATCCCGCCGATCAGAAACGTGATCAGAACGATGATCGGCACGGCGCGCAAGCCGACCCGGTCCAATTGCGCGACCAGCGACGTGAACCGCATCCGCCGCGGATTGACGAGCACGCGCAGGAAGGCGGCGAACACTGCGCCAAACATATTGGCGAAATCGCGCATATAGGCCAAGGCGGCGATGACGGCACGCCCCAGCGGCTCAAGCACAGGAAAGGGCGCCGGTCGCTTGATGGGCACCTCGACGCGGCGCGTCACCCGGTCGACCTCGGCCATCAGATTGCCGAAACGCGGCGCGAGCCCGCTGACATCGACGGCTCCCCCGCCGGCTCGCCATTTCTGCGTCAATTGCTCGATCAGGCAGGCTCCGAACGTGTCGATCTCGCTTAGCCCGCGAAGATCGATCGTCAAGGCCCGCGAATTCGGCGCGGCAAGCAATGTTTCGACTTCGCGTTCGAGCACCGGAGCTTGCGCCGCCGTCCAGGCACCGTCGGCGGCGATATTGATGCGGTCATTTTCGATCGTAGCGGTCAGCGGCATGGGATCCTCAAGACGACTGGACGGCCGAGGCGCGGAAACGCGTCAGCGCAAGAAGCAGAAAAAGACCACCCGTGAAGGCGATGTAAAGATATTCCGGCCAGACGACGGAAAGCCCGGCGCCCCGGAACAGGATTGATTGCGCGAAGGAGACGAAATGCGTCGACGGCGAAAACTGCATGATCGTGCGCAGCAGATAGGGCATCGATTCGAGCGGCGTGTTGCTGCCGGATAGAATATTCATCGGAAAAGCCACCAGGATATAGAGCAGGCCAAGCTGCGGCATGGTGCGCGCGACGGTGGCAAGGAAAATACCGACCGCTGCGGAAAAGAACAGATAGACGATGACGCCCACGACGAACAGCGGCACCGAGCCGATCACCGGAATCTGCAACAAGCGCCGAACGATGAGTTCCAGCGCCAATGTCACGGCGACCGTGATCACAAGACCATTAGCCCAAATTTTCGACATGGCGATCTCGAACGGCGCGATCGGCATCACCAGCAGATGATCCATCGTGCCGTGCTCGCGCTCGCGCACGACGGCCGCACCGGCGAGGATGATCGCCAGCATCGTGACATTGTTGACTATGCCCATGACGCTCATGAACCAAGCGGTCGAGACATTTGGATTATACATCACGCGGACGGACAGGGTGACCGGAGACTTGGTGATGTTCTGCGACCGGGACAGATAAGTGCCCTCGTTGCGGTCGACATATTTCGTCACTTCGGTCGACAGAATCTGCTCGATATAGCCGGAACCGAGACCGGCCTGGACCATCGCGGTCGCGTCGATGTCAAGCTGCACCTCCGGGCTGCGGCCACCGAGCACATCCGCCTCGAAACGCGGCGGGATGATGATCACGAACGTATAGGCAGCAATATCGAGCAGATGATCGACATCGCGCTGGGAGACAGGCTCCGGCTTTTTGAAATAAGGCGGCAGAAACGCCGACATCAATTGCCGCGACAAATCCGAATTGTCCTGGTCGACGAAGCCGATCGAGGCATTGTGCACTTCCTGCGAATTGCTATGCGCCTGAACATAAACCGCAAAGGAAAACGCATAGATAACGAGGCCGAGCAGAACCGCATCGCTGAAGAAACTGCGCAGCTCCTTCGTCCCAAGCCAAAAGATGTTGCCGAGCGCAAAACGCATGGTCAGGATTCCTGCTTGTGCAGGAGCATAACGCTCAGGATGGTCAGAATCGGGATGAAGACCGCAATCGCCATCAAGTCCAGATAGAGATCGGCAAACCCGAGCGACTTGGTGAAGGTGCCGACGCTGACTTTCAGGAAATAGGTCATCGGAAAGCCCCGCCCCATGAGCGCGGCCGCGCCGGTCAGGGACGAAACCGGCACCAGCATGCCGCAAAACTGCGTCGCCGGCAGCATGGTGAGAATGGCGGTACCGAACAGTGCGGCGATCTGCGTTGTGCAGAAGGCCGAGATCAGCATGCCGATTCCGGTCGTTGCCGTCACATAGAGCAATGCGCCCAGCGCCAACGTCGGGAAACTTCCCTTCAGCGGAACGTTGAAAACGAAAAGCGCCATGAGACACATCAAGCCGAAATTGATCATGGCAATGGCGATATAGGGAATCTGCTTGCCAAGCAGGAATTCGACGCGGCGCACCGGCGTCACATAAAGATTAACGATCGAGCCGAGTTCTTTCTCGCGCACGATGGCAAGGGCCATGAGGATCGCCGGAATCTGAACAAGCAGCAAAGCCAGCGTGCCCGGCACTTGCGCATAGATGCTGTCGAAATTCTGATTGTAGCGGAATCGCGCTTCGATCCGTGCGAGCGGCGGCCTCGTCGCCGCGGGTTGCAACATGAAGAAGTTGTTGCCGCGGCGCGCGTCATAAAGGTCATCCGTCGTCACGTCGGGAGAAAGCCCGTTGCGAATGTTGTAATCCGACAGGAATTGCGCATGGACCGCAATTAGATAGCCGCGGATCGTCTCGGCGCGAAACGGCATCGCGCCGTCGACCCAGGCGCCGACTTCGGTCGGAGCACCCTTGCGGAGCAACCGGCCAAAGTCCGGCGGCATTTCGATTGCGGCAGAAATGTCGCCGGATTGCATACGGCGTTCGAGTTGCGCTTGATCGGTAATCGGCGCCTTTTCGGTGAAATAGGTCGAGCCGCGCAATTCTTCGAGATAGCTCCGGCTTTCATGCGAATTGTCGCGGTCGAGGACGGCGAAGGACAGATTATTCACGTCGGTCGAGATGCCGGCGCCAAAGATCCCCATGAGAAATACCGTGCCGAGCAGCGCGAATCCCATACGGATCGGATCGCGCACGAGTTCCAGCGCCTCGCGGATCGTATAGGCGAAAAGCCGCTGCGGGCTGAACCAGGCCGACGGGTCGCCCGTCCGATAGAAGCGCTCCGCCTGCGCGACCGCCCCGGACATGGAGCCGGAAGCCGTTCCCTCGTCTTGCGCATTCTGCAGATAATCGATGAACGCTTCTTCCAGCGTCGCGGTGCCGCGCGCCTTTACAAGCTCGGCCGGCGTTCCCATCGCGAGCACCCTGCCCGCATTCATCAGCGCAATCCGATCGCAGCGCGCCGCCTCGTTCATGAAATGCGTCGAGACGAAGATCGTCACGCCGTCCTTGCGCGACAGGTCGCTCAGGATGCGCCAGAATTCATCGCGCGCCAACGGATCGACGCCCGATGTCGGCTCGTCGAGGATCAATAATTTTGGCTGGTGGACGATCGCCACCGCGAGCGAAAGCCGTTGCCGGATTCCGAGCGGCAAATCGCTTGCGCGCTGATTGACGTAATTGACGAGTTCAAATCGCGCGATCAGTTCATCGATGCGCGCCCGCGCATGCTCGAGATGAAAAAGTCGCGCGTGAAGGACGAGATTTTGCCGGACGGTAAGTTCGCTATAGAGCGAAAACGCCTGCGACATATAGCCGACCTGATAACGCGCCGCGAGGTCAGCCGCGTCGATCTGGCGGCCGAAGAGAAGCGCTGTGCCTTCTGTTGCCGGCAGAAGCCCGGTCAGCATTTTCATTGTCGTCGTCTTGCCGCAGCCATTCGATCCGACAAAGCCGAAAATCTCGCCGCGCTCGATGGTGAAATTGACATGATCGACGGCGGTGAAATCGCCGAACTTGCGCGTCAAGGCTTTGGCGACGATGACGGACTCGGCTTGACCTGCCGGCAGCGGCGGAATCGTGAAAGCTTGATGGCCGCGCCGGCGCGCCTCCGGCAAAAGGGCGATGAAACCCTCCTCGAGCGTCGCCGCGCCGGTGCGCTTCTTTAAATCGGCCGGCGAGCCCTCGGCGAGCGGGCGGCCGCCATCCATGGCAATGAGCCAATCGAATTGTTCGGCCTCGTCCATATAGGCCGTCGCAATGACGACGCTCATTTCGGGCCGGCCGGCGCGCATCGCCGAGATGAGCGACCAAAATTGGCGCCGCGACAATGGATCGACGCCCGTCGTCGGTTCGTCGAGAATCAGGAGATCAGGATCATGGATCAGCGCGCAACAGAGACCGAGCTTCTGCCGCATGCCACCGGAAAGCTTACCCGCCGGGCGGCCGCGAAAATCCGCGAGGCCGGTCGCATCGAGCAGCATCGTGATGCGCGCCTCGCGCTCTTCATTCGACTGGCCGAAGAGCCGGCTGAAGAATGCAATATTTTCATAGACGCTCAAATCGGGATAGAGATTGCGGCCCAATCCTTGCGGCATGTAGGCGATCTTGGCGCAGATCGCTTCGCGATGGGCGCGGTCGCCGATATCGCCGTGGAGCACATCGACGTGCCCCGTCTGAATCTTGCGGATGCCGGCAAGCAAAGCAAGCAAAGACGATTTGCCGACGCCATCCGGGCCGATCAGGCCGACGACGCACCCGCCGGGAACGGCGAGCGTCACATTGTCGAGCGCAACGACCTTGCCGAAGACAAGCGAGACGCCGGTGAAAGCCCCGACGATCGGGCGCTGCTGCATCACTTGCTGCATTATTTGCGGCATCACTTGGCCTCGTGACGCAGCGCCAACGGCCATTCGGTCTTCGGATCGACCCGTACATAGGCGATTCCCGGCAGACCGGTTCTCGCATGGGAGATGTGCGATTGAAGAAAGCTCCGGTCGATCCGGACTTTGACGCGGAACATGAGCTTGTCGCGCTCGTCCTTGGTCTCAACCGCCTTGGGCGTGAATTGTGCCTGGGTCGCGATGAAGGAGACATGCGCGGGGATCGCCACTTTCGGATAAGCATCGAGCAGGATCCGCGCGTCGTCGCCGACGCGCGCCCGGCCGGCCTCCGCCGTCGGCAAATAGATGTCCATATAGACATTGCTCAGATCGAGCATGGTGAAAACCTTGCCGCCAGCAGGCAGCACTTCGCCGACATTGGAAATACGATATTGAATGCGGCCGATCGTCGGCGACACCAGAGTGTCGTCGGCAATATTCACTTTGTAGAGTTCGACGTCGGATTTGGCGGCATCGAGCGTACGGGCCGCTTCACCGACCCGGTTGTTCGCTGCCTCCATCGACGCCAGCGCGCCGCTGAGAGCCTGCTGGCGCTGATCGAGAAGTTCATAAGTGGCAAAGCCACGCTGGACGAGCACATTCGTGCGGTTGAATTCCTGCTGCGCGAGCGTCAGCTGCGTCTGCTGCAGGACGGCATTGGCCTTGGCCTCGCCCAGGGCCTGCTGCGCTCCCGCCACTTGCGCTTCAGCCTTGGCGAGCGAGGCGCGAACATCGCGCGTATCCATCAGCGCCACGACTTGGCCGGGCGCAACAATATCGCCTTCGTCGACGAGAAGCTTCGCGACCCGCTCGGGGAATTTGGTGTCGATATCGATTTCTTCGGCTTCGACGCGCCCGTTGCTGAAGACGATGCCGGCTGGCCACGGCGGCGCACGGAAAAACGCCCAGTAAATTCCGCCGCCCGCGGCGCCGAAACCGATGAGCCCTGCGATCACGAGCCATGTCCAGCGCCGGCGCGGCAGCGGCCGTGCATGCGTCTCGGCCGGAACCGGGTTTTCAGCGGCCGGTACAAGATCACGCGCCGCGGGTAGGACTTCGCCTTCGAGCGGCGCCGCCGGCGCGATTGATTTCGGCTCGGCACTGGCCATATCGCCATCTTTCGGCACCGGACAATCCCTGCATCACGCCGATGGCCTTTCGGCGCGATCGGCAAATTCCTGCGATGCAACAAATTACCGCGCCGCATCCCGAAAATTCTTGATCTTGATCAAGCAAGGCAAGGCGATCGGGCGGAATGCCGCGGCGATGGCCTAATTGTGATCAGTCGCGACGGCGCTGATGTCCGTCGGGCTTGGCGCATCTTCCCAGCCGCCGCCCAAGGCATAGAACAGATTGACTTGATCCTGCGCGACCCGCGAGCGGATGGCGGCAAGGGACGCGTTGGCGGATGCCAAGGTGCGTTGCGCATCGAGGGTAGAAAGTGCGTCGGTGCGGCCTGCGACCTGCAGGCGTTGCGCATCGGAGAGGGCGGCGGCCGCCGAATTGCGTGCGGCGGTGAGGCTCTGCTTGCTTTCGAGATCGTGCTTATAGACGTTCAGGGCGCTTTCGACATCCTGCAAGGCGCCCAGCACAACGCCGTCGAAATGCGCGAGCTGCGCCTTTTGCGCCGCGGTCGCGGCGGCGATGCGCGCCCGTGCGGGGTTCTGGTTGAGCTGCCAAGAGATCCCCGGCCCATAGGCGAAATCATTCGTCCTCTGGGTCAAAAAATCTTGCGTCAGGCCCGTCGAGCCGACCGAGGCCCCAAGAATGACCCTTGGATAGAGCGCCGCCGTCTCGACGCCGATTTCCGCGGTGGCCGCAGCGAGTTCGCGTTCGGCCGCGCGCACGTCGGGGCGGCGTCGCAACAGCATGGCGCCGTCGCCGATGGGAATGAGACGCCGCACATTCGGGCTCGCGGCGCAACGGGCAAGCTGCGGATCGAACTGCTCCGGCGGCCTGCCGTTGAGTGTCGCGAGCCGATAAAGCGCGTTGCGCTGGCGCGCCACAAACGCCGGGATGGTGGCGCGGAGCTGATCGACGAGAGCCTGCGACCGCGTCGTATCGAGATGCGTCGCGCGGCCGCCGAGAAAGAGCCGCCGCGTGAAGGCGAGACTTTGTTCCTGCAAGGCAAGCGATTGGCGCGCGGTCGCCAATTCGTCGCCGGCGCCGCAGGCATCGGCATAGGCGCGCGCCACATTCGCCGCGACCGCGACACGCACCCAATCGCGCGCCGCCTCCACCGCCGCATCATCCGCCTCGGCGGCTTCGATGCCGCGCCGGATGCGGCCGAAAAGGTCGACCTCGTAGGACGCCGAGAGATTGACATCGTAGAGCGTGAATTGCGGCAGCGTTCCCGGAAACAGATATTGCTCGGCGGAAAGCTGCGCGCGTTCGACACCGGCATCGAAGCTGACGTTCGGCTGTTGCTGCGTTTTGGCCAATTCCACCAATGCCCGGCTGCGCTCGAGATTAGCCTCGGCGATCCGCAGATCGGTATTGGCCGCGAGCGCGCCGAGCACCAGGCGGTCGAGCTCGGGGCTATTATAAAGGCGCCACCATTGCGGCGGCAGCGGCGCATCGACGACGCGCGGGGTTTTGTGCGCCCCGATGAAGGGACCTTGGGCGGCGAGCGCATTGAACGCCGCTTGTTTCGGCAGATGATAGTCGGGGCCGACGGCGCAACCGGCGAGCGCTGCCGCCGCGATCAGAGCCGCCGCGCGCCATAAGGACAGGCGCGCCTTCACCATGGCCACAGCCGGCGGAAACCCGACCGATGCTCGCTCGGGTGGATGATCACGGTTGCCGTGCGGCCGGCGATCAGTTTGATGTCGGGCGGCGCGTCGTCGATATGGACGCGGACCGGAATGCGCTGGGCGAGCCGCACCCAATTGAAGGTCGGATTGATATTGGCGAAGAGATCGGCGCTCGGGCTGCGTTCACGGTCTTGGATGCCCGGCGCGATGCTTTCGACATGGCCTTTCAGGAAGCGGTCATCGCCCATGAGCTGGATCGAGACCGGATCGCCGACGCGGATGTCGCGAAGTTTCGTTTCTTCCAAATAGCCGTCGACATGCAGCGATGCGGAATCGGCAACGCCGAATGCGGCCCGGCCGGCAGTCAGGTAATCGCCCGGACGCAATTGGACGTTCGCCGTTATCCCATCGACGGGGGCGCGGATCAGCGTGCGATCGAGATTCAACCGCGCCGTCCCGCGCGCGGCGACGGCCAATGCTTGCGCAGCGCGCGCCTGTGCGACGGAGGCTTGCGCCTGCGCGACGGCGGCGGCGAGCTGATCGACTTTGGCCCTGCCCTCTTCCACCGTTTCCGTCGGCACCAGATTGCCGAGCCGGTGGTTGCGCGCATCTTCGCGCCGCGCTTGCGCAAGAGCGGTCGATTGCGCCTCGACGCTGGCTTGCGCCGCCAGCACATTGGCGTCGGCCTGCTGGACCGCAGCTTCGGCCTGTTCAAGCGCGAGCTGATAGCGCGGCCGGTCGATGATAAACAGCGGCTGGCCTTTGTGGACCGGCATGTTGTCTTTGGCAAAGACGTCGGTGACGAGGCCCGGAATGTCGGGTGCCACTTCCGCGACATCGAGCCGGACCCGGCCATCGCGCGTCCAAGGATCGAACTGATAATAAATCCAGAGCCAATAACCGGCGATCAGGGCGGCGGCGACAAACAGAGCCGTCAGCACATAACGGCCCAAGGCGGCGAGAGCGGCGGTTATACGGCTCACAAGCGGCCCCTGAAGGCGGCGCTGACATGCGGCACGAGCGCCGAAATAAGCGCCCAGAGAAGCGTGAAGAACGCGATATCGACGAGCGGGCGATTCCAAACCAGCGTGTAAAAACCGATGCGCGTCAGAACCCGCCGCAGGAACATCAAAACGATGGCCGCGAGACAGGCCGCGGCGAGGCCGCCGCTGAAAAACACACCCCCTATATTCGTTTCAGCCATCACGCCCTCGCTGCCTGATAGGCAGGCGCCTGTGGGAAGAAACTGCGCCGGAGCCCCACCGCTGCGATAACACCAAGGAAGCGCTCATCCGTCTTTGAACATTGCAGAATCTGCGCCAAGCCGGCGTCGAGATGTTCGACGAAGCTTGGCGCAAGCACCTGCTCTTTGCCATGCGAGAGCGCCGCGAAATAATCCCGCAGGGCACGCAAGCTGAGATCAATTTCCGTGCCGGATTTAACAAGCTTGCTGTCGCGCAAGTGCCGCAGCTCGATAATGCTATTGCCGAGTCGCAGATCCCGCAGCGCTTCGGCGAGTTTTGATTGATCGTCCCGCGCGACTTGCGCCAGGCGTGGCATCAGAAGACCGATGCGATCGAGCATCCGGCTGGCCCATTCGGCCCGGGTCGGTGGCGAAGCCATGGTGGTCAAAAGCGCGATATCGCGCCAGACGGCGCGCACGATCCGGCGAATGACCCGGTTGACGGGAAGCACGCGCGCGACTTGCAAACCGGTCAAGGCCAAAAGCGCGCCGATCAACAAAGCGATATAGACATTCATAAAGGTCGCAAAATCGGAAACGAAATCCGGCTGCAGCGCCAGGCCGGAGCTGAAACCGATTGCCGTGGCAAGCGCGCGCAAGAAATATTTGCGTTGCGCCAGGAAGAGGCCGTTGATGAAAATAAACGGAAACAAGGCGACAGCCAACAGCACATAGCCGTCGATTGCCGGAACAATGGCAAATTCATAGAGGACCGCAAAAGGAAACGCGACCACAAAGCCGGTCATGAATTGCAGCACCATGGGCGTCGGGTCATCGGCCGCCGCAAAGAGCGAACAGGCCACGGCGGCAATGCCAATTGCCAAGGCACCCTGCTCCCAATGCGCCGCCACCGCGAAGGCCGCGCCGCAGATGACGACCGCGGCGGCCACGAGCCCCGACAGCGCCGCCACGCCATAGTCGACATGCAAGAGCCGCGGCCGCGCCGCGCCCAGCATGCTGCGCACTTGCGGGTCGGACAAAAGCGCCGGCTTGCGCAAGGCCGCGCGGAGCAGCAGACATTCGTTCCAGCTCGTGACGATTTCGGCGAGCCGTGCGCTAAGACTGGTCAGCAAAAGATCCCGCCAGTTCGAATGCGGACCGAGCGCCGGTGCCAATTGATGGATGTCTTGCAGGACGGGATCGAGTGGGCCGGCCCTTGGCTCGCCGGCGGCCGTCACCCAAGCGGTGATCCGTTCCAACACCGGCTTGACCTCGGTGACCATGAACCCGTCTTCCGTCAGTGCGTTGAGCCGATCCTCGACCGCATTGACCAAGGGCAGCAAGCCGACGAGCCTTTCTTCCAGCGCCCGCAAGGCGCGGCCGCCGGCGCGGGACATGGCCGCCTCGAATTTCAAATCCGTCGCCATGAGATTTAATTCGGTCAAATCGATCGCGACGCGCTGCGGGGTCGGGCGCGACGTAGGGGCGTGCAGCGCTTCGAGCCCTTCCCCGAGCCAAAGCCGGACATTGGTCATGACGCCATCGAGCTTTTCCGTCATGGCGGTGGCGACGCTTTTGGGCAAAGTGAGGCTTTGCACAATGGCGGACGCCAGGACACCGATGAGGATTTCCTCGGTGCGAGCCACGGCAACATCGAAGATGGCAATGGGATTGACCGCCGTCGGCAGGCCCACGAGCGCGGCCGTATAGCCCGAAAGCAAAAAGGCGTAGGAGCGCGGCGAGCGGTCGAGCATCCCGACGAAAACACAAAGCCCGATCCAACTCGCCAAAGCCAAGATCATCAATTCCGGCGCGTTCGACAGATTTGGGATGATGATCAGCGCCGCAATCAGTCCGACGATCGTCCCGATGGTCCGATAGGTCGCGCGCGCCCAGATGGCGCCGGCCAAGGGCTGCGCCGGCTGCGACAGGAAGACGGTGACCATGGCCCACCAGGGATTGGGCAGATCGAGGCCGAAAGCGACAAAAAGCGCGAGGATGACCGCGCAATAACGATCAAGGGCAAAGATGACGTTACGGGGTGCAAACCAATTCATAGACAAAAAGCCGGTGATCCGATCGGCGACCCGCGGTGTCGGCAAATATTTGCGGCTTACGCATCAAATATCTGCGCGCCGCCGCGATCAATCGACGCCTTCGACGATTCTGACGTCGCGCTCGGCGCCGTCCGCGAGAACCACGAGCGCTTTCTGATAGGCTTCGCTGGCGTAGGCCGCGGTCGCCTGTGCGAAGCTGTCGAATTCGATGATCACCGTCCGGCCGGCTATTCCGGCCTCATGCGCCTCGATCCGGCCGCCGCGAGCCAAAAAACGCCCGCCCCCGGCAAGAATCGCTGGCCGCGCCAGTTCGGCATAGGCGGCCACTTTCGCCGGGTCGGAAACGCTGCGATAGGCGCTGATCCAATAGGCTTTCGCCATAAGTCCCCCTCTGGCCCTGTTTGCCCGGCTCTTGTAATCCAGGGCAGTAACCGGGGCAAACCGCTTCTGACCACGCATCTTCAGCCGCTTTCGGCAATCGGCACCTGCGCCATGACTCCGTTCGTCGATCGAGCCGCTTTGATGCACATCCTCGGCATCGCTCATGACGAGCGTTTATCATTTGCTACGCGAGCTGAACTGAACCGGACGAAAGCGCGCTGGCCCGCTGCAACACGAACAAGCAATTGCGTAAATTCAGAACGAATCTCCGCTGCTTCCTTCAGTCTCCATTCATCCGCACATTCCTAGCCTCTCGGTCTGGGACTTCGCCTTGAGCTGAGCGCCTGGGCTGTCTCAGGTCACAAATTCAATGGGGAGACCGAGATGCGTTATCTTCTCTCGATGCTTGCCGCGCTGGCCTTCGCGGCAGGTCCATTGGCTTCGGCCGCCGAAGCTGCGCCGATCGCCGGCCAAGCGGCCGTGACGCAATCGGCGGCAGGTCTCGCCGGCGTCGAAAAGACCGGCTACGTCTGGGGCGGCCGCACCTATTGCTGGTATGATACCGGCTGGCGCGGCCCCGGCTGGTACTGGTGCGGCTATGCCTGGCGACACGGCTATGGCTGGGGCGGCGGCTACGGTTGGCGCGGCTGGCGCTGGCACGGCGGCCGTTATTGGGGCCATCGTGGCGGTTGGCACGGCGGCGGCCATTGGCATGGCGGCTGGCACGGCGGCCATCGTGGCGGATGGCATGGCGGCCACCGCGGCGGATGGCATGGCGGCGGGCACCGGGGCGGATGGCACGGCGGCGGCCATCATGGCGGCGGCCACCGTGGCGGCGGACACCGTGGCGGCGGACACCGCGGGCGTCGCTGATCGCAGTTGAGACCATCGAAAACGAAAATGCCGGCGTCTCGCGCCGGCATTTTTTTAGCCGCAGCAGCGAAGCCGAAACACGCGGCCGCCCCTGTCTTCCGGTCTCATGGCGCAGGCTCTATGGTCCGATGAGCCTCTGCCAGGACCTCCCAATGCGCCGCGCCGACGATCTCTCGGTCCTCATCTTTCTATTCACGCTCGCGGCGACGTTCTTCGTTTCCTTTCTTGGCCGTGCCCATGCGCGCAAACTCAATTCGAACGCCCTCGCGGATCAAAAACTGAGCAAATGGCTCGTCGGCCTCAGTGCCGGCGCGACCGGCAACAGCGCTTTCATCGTGACCGGTGCGGTCGGCCTCGGCTATACGCTTGGCATGCCATCGTTGCTGCTGCCGTTCGGCTGGCTCTTCGGCGACATTGCCTTCTGGACGTTCTTTCCCGACAAGATCAACCGGCTCGGCGCGGAGACCAAAGCCGCGACGCTCACCGATGTCATCGTCAGCGGTCTCGCGCCATCGATGCGCCGCCGCATCAAACTGCTCGCCGGTACGCTGATCCTTCTCTGCCTCACCGGCTATATTTGTGGACAGTGGATCGCCGGACAAAAATTTCTCGAAGGCGCATTCGGCTTTTCGCATCTTCTGTCGCTCGTTTTGTTCGCCGCCTTGATCGTGCTCTACACCGGCATCGGCGGCTTTCGCGGCTCGGTCTATGCCGATACTTTGCAGGCCGTGATCCGCATCTTCGGAACCAGCCTGGCGCTCGCCGCTGTCATTTTTGTCGCAACACGGCATCCCGCGGCATTCTGGCAGAATACCGCGCAGGCCAGTCCCACTTTCTTCAATCTCATGCCGCATGGCGTGCTGGCCGCGACGATCTTCATGTCCGGCTTTGCCGCCGCGGCCTTCGGCTTCGGTCTCGGCCAGCCGCAGATGACCTCGCGCTATCTCGCCGGTCGCAGCCCGCGCGAGACGCGCAGCGCCTGGTGGATTTTCATCGGCTTCATTCAATTCACCTGGATCGCAATGACGATGTTCGGCATCGTCCTGCGCGGCATCATGCCGGCGATCGCCGATCCGGAAGCGGGCTTGAGCCTGTTCTTCCGCACCGACATGGGACCGATCCTCACCGGCCTCATCGTCGCGGATATTTTTGCAACCATTGCCGCGACCTCGAACAGCCTGCTCGTCGCCATGGCGCAGACGGTGAAATTCGATCTGATCGCGATGGTGACGCGCCGCGGCCCGCCGCTTTGGCCTATCGTCCTTGTGCTCGGGATCGCCTCGATGGCGATCTCGGCCAAGCTCGATCGCTCGGTCGTCACCCTCGTCCTCTCGTCGATCTCGCTGCTTGGCGCAGCGCTCGCGCCGGCGGTGATGATCCGCGTCCTCGGCTGGCGGCGGACGGGCGGCTCGGTCATCGCCGCGATCATCATCGGCTTCATCACCGCGGCGCTGTGGAAATTTTTTGGGCTCGGCGCCGTCCTCAACGAGGCGGCGCCGGGAATAGCGGCGGGGCTTGCCGGAAATTTCGTCGCTGTCGCCGCGTTGCGGCGCGAAGGCACTGCCCTCGCCGAATAAGCTGCTATGGTGAGACGTTCAAAGAGGGAGAATGATGAGCAAGACCATTGCACCGGCGCTGATTGCCGCGCCGCATGTCACCGACGCGCCGGGCCGCGGCATCGACCCGAACATCAGCACCCATATCGCCGCTTTGCCCAATCTCTATGAGCTCGACGCGCAACCGGTCGAGGCCATGTCGCCGCTGATCTCCCGGCAATATCTGCACGGCGCGCATTCGACCTTCGTCAAATGGCGGATGAAGAAAGGCGCCGTCGTGCCGCTGCACCACCACAGCAACGAGCAGATCACCTGGATCACCGAAGGCGCCTGCGAGGTCTATTCGCAGGGCAAAAAATACCTGCTCGGCCCCGGCAGCCTGATGATCATCCCGCCGAACGTGCCGCATGAATTCCATTTCACCGAGGACACGATCGACATCGATATATTCTCGCCGCAACGGCAGGACTGGATCGATGGAACCGCGGCCTATTACGCGAAAAAGTGAGGCCGATACATTCCTCGCTGTCCTTCACCCTGAGGTGCGAGCGAAGCGAGGCCTCGAAGGGCGACGAACATCCTTCGAGACCGCCGCGTCGCGGCCTCCTCAGGATGAGGGGGGAGCAGCTTTTCGGCGAGGGTTTGCGCCCAAGATTAAATCCCCGCCCACCATTCATAGCCCTGGTCCTCCCAATAGCCGCCCTTGCCGCCGCGGATATGGGCGAAGCTTTCGACCAGTTCGATCTCCATGACGTATTTGGCCATCTTGTAGCCGAGCTGGCGCTCGTCGCGCAGGCGCAGCGGCGCGCCATGCGGGATCGAAAGCACCTGATCGTTCATGTCATAGGCCAGAATCGTCTGCGGATGATGCGCCCCCTGCATGTCGATGCTTTCGTAATAGAGGCCGTTCGGGCTCTCATCCATCGCCATCGGGTCGGCCGAATAGAACATCACATAACGCGCCTGCGGCTTCGGCCGCACCTTGCCGAGCACGATTGAGAGCGGCACCCCTTTCCACTTGCCGATGCAACTCCAGCCCTCGACGCAATCGTGCCGGGTGATTTGGGTGCGCGACGGCAGCGCCCTGAGATCGGCAAGCGAAAACTGCATCGGCGTCTCGACGAGGCCGCCCACTTTCAGCCGGTAATCGGCGAAATTGTTCTGCGCCAGCGCCTTGTAGTTGTCGTCTTGCGGATCGGTCGTGCCGTTGGCGCGGAAATCCGTCGAAATCTCCGCCTCGCTGTATTCGGGCGCCAGAGCCCGCGCCCCGGTGATCGCCTTCTGCGAGACGCGCGTCAGGTTTTCCGCGCTTTCGAGAATGTTCACGACATTCGTATCTTCCGACAGCTTGTCGTCGCAGCCGCCGAGCGACAAGGCGGCCAAGCCGCCCGCGGCGCGCAACAGAAAGCCGCGCCGGCCGATGGACTTAGGCGTGCTCACGCTTGTCTCCCAGATTGTACCAGCCGGTGATCATCGAGCGCAGATTGTTGAACACGCCCGACAGCAGGACCATGACGATATGGATGGCGAAAAAGCCGAGGAACGAGAAGGCCAGGATGAAATGGATCGTCCGCGCCGATTGCCGCCCGCCGAAAACCTCGAGCAGGATCGGATAGCTCGCATCGATCCGCGGCGACATGGTGAGCCCGGCGAGGACCATGACCGGCCCGAGCAGGAACGCGACGATGAGATAGGCGAGCTTCTGCAAAACATTATAGCGCTTGGCCTCGTCGCCCTTGGGGAAGCGCAGCCGCACATGCTCGGCAATCGAGCGGCCGATATGGGCGAGGTCGGCACGCGTCGGCAGAAGATCGCCGCGCAAATGCCGGCCGATCAGCGAGGTCAGGACATAGATCGCGCCATTGATGACGAAAATCCAGGCCAAGAAGAAATGCCAGCGCCGCCCCATCGCGAGCCATTGCAGATGCGGCAGCGTCGCCCATTGCGGAAAGGCGCGGTCGCCGCCGCCCGAAAGACCGAGCAGGCCGGTCGTATTGAAGCTATGCCCGGCGATGGTCGTGACGCCGCTCTCATGGCCCTGATCGTCCTCGACCGAATTGATGGACAGGAAAGGATGGTCGAAATCCGACTTCTGCCCCCAATAGAGCGCCGGATGCGCATTGAAAATCTGCAAGCCGCTCATCAGGAGCACGATCATGCAGAGGAAATTCAGCCAATGCGTCACCCGCACCCAAAGCGGATGGCGATAGAAGAGTTTGGACGCGGACATAGGCCTCCGGGCGGTTTGCGGCTCGCCTTTATACGCGAATGCGGAGAAGATCGTTACCGGCGGGCTATTTCAAGTCCGCGTGAAATGCAGGCGGCATCAAGCCAATAATTCCGCACGTTGCCCTTGTTCGAGGAGCATTGAGACCGCTTGCTTGTCGAAAGAGATAAAGGTCTCGCCGCCGAGCCAGGCACCATCATGAGCGATCAAACCATCGGCAAAGTCGCCGCCGGCCTTGAGAACGGATAATCCCGCGTCCACCGCTGGACGGTCCGCCACGACGTTAGCGGCGTCAAGCAGCGCTGCGATCGCTTCGATAACGTCTCCCGGTCCAAAACCATAGACCCGACGCAACACCCAGACGAATTCGCATAGCGAAGTCGCGGACACCGCAACGACTTCGGATTCCCTGAGTAGCTTATCCGCAGCCTTGGCCTGCGCTGCATCATCATGCACGACGGCACGAACTAAAATGTTGGTGTCGACCGTGACTTTCATTTCCGCCCAGCCCAGCCGGCAGAGGCCGCCTCTTTGATCTCTTCAAGGGTCGCAACTTTATTGGTCCTACCTGCAAGCAAGCCGAGAAAGCGGTCGATTGTCCCCCGCGGCTGGGCTGCCTTGAGCGCCACTCGTCCATCCGGCAGCTTATCCAATTCGATCTTTTCGCCGGGCCGGACGCCGAGATGTTGCAGCACATCCTTGCGGAACGTGACTTGTCCCTTCGCCGTGACAGTCAAAATCGTCATGTTCAGTCTCCTCGACAAAAATGGTAATGTAAAAATCCATTACAAGCAACACGCTTGACTCCCTCTTCAAAAAGAGGAATCCATAAGAACAAATATGGAACACTGGATCGAGAGAGATGGCCGGGGAGCCCTTAAGGCTTCGCCCAACCCTTCCGCGCGCAAGCGGCGCGCAAAGCGAGGGCATGGCGAAGCGGCTCAGCCTTTTGCGCCGGGAGATCGCCGGCATAGCCGCGGCGGCGCCCCACTCGGCGCCGGCTGGCGCTGGGCGGGCGCGGGTGCCCCTCGGCGCGGCGCG